>JBEBBB010000078.1:0-10236 GCA_041158605.1 Pseudomonadota bacterium | reverse complement strand
ACGCCGACCGCAGGGGTGACACCCAGTTGTCCTGCACCACCCGCCGCACCCGGGGCAAGGTGTCGGTCCACAGGGTTTGCCAGTGGCCAGGACCCGAGTCGCGCCAGCCGGGCACGATCACAGCGGTGGGAGGGGGGGTCAGGCGGGTCGGCATGGGGTTCAGGGCCTCAGGCCGCCAACGGTTGCGACCAAGGGGCGTTGACAGGGCCCAAGCCCAGGTGCTCCCGCAGGGTCGTGCCGGTGTAGTGCTCACGGAACAAACCGCGCCGCTGCAGCAGCGGCACCACCTCGGACGTGAACACCTCGAACTGGCCGTTCAGGGTGGGGGGCATCACGTTGAAACCGTCCGCCGCACCCGATGCAAACCAGTCCTCAATGGTGTCGGCCACCTGCTCCGGGGTGCCCGCGGTTGTGAAGTGCCCCCGGGCGCCCGCCAAGCGCTGCAAAAGCTGGCGCAAGGTCAAGCCCTCGGACACCACCAAATCGACATAACCTTGCACGCGGCTTTTGGAAGCGTCCACCGTGTCGGGGTCGGGAAAATCCCCGCGCTTCAACGGTTTGTCCAAGGGCAGGTGGTCAAAGGTGTGGCCACCAAACCGGGCGGACAAGCGGGCCAAACCGACGCTGGGGCTGGTGAGCGCGTCCAGCTCCTCCCAGATGCGGTGCGCTTCGGCCTCGGTCGAGCCCACGGCGGCACTCAAACCGGGCAACACCGCCAGGTCGGTGGGCGCGCGGCCATGGGCCACGGCCCGCGCCTTGACATCGCGGTAAAAGTGCTGGGCGGAGACCTTGTTCAAATGCGCCGTGAATACCACCTCGGCCCAGCGGCCGGCAAAGGCGCGACCATCCTCCGACTGCCCGGCCTGCACATACACCGGCCGCCCTTGGGGGCTGCCCGGCACGTTCAAAGGTCCTCGAACCTGCACATAAGGGCCATGGTGGTTGATCGGTCGCAACGCGCCGGACTGGGCGTACACCCCCTGGGCGCGATCGTCCACCACCGCCTCAGCGGGGAAGCTGCGCCACAACGCGTCCACGGCCTCCAAAAAATCCTCGGCCATGGCGTAACGCTCGTGGTGTCCCACATCAGCGTCCCGGCCATAGTTCAGGCCTGCCGAGGGCGCCCAGGAGGTCACGATGTTCCAACCCGCGCGCCCGCCCGACAGGTGGTCCAAGGTGGCGAACTGCCTGGCCAAGGTGTAGGGCAGGCTGTAGGTGGTGGAGGCGGTCCCGATCAGCCCGATGCGGTCGGTGACGGCAGCCAAGGCCGACAACAGGGTAATGGGCTCCAGGGCCCCGGAGGCCACCAGGCCACCGGACGTGGGAGCCACCAGGGCATCGGCCAGGAACACGGCGTCGAACTTGGCGGATTCGGCGAGGCGGGCCGCCTCCGCGTACAACTGGAAATCGGTCAGGGCCCGGGGGTTGGAGCTGGGGTGGCGCCAGGCGCTTTCGTGGTGACCGCGTGGCATAAGGAACAGATTCAGGTGCAGTTGGCGTGACATGGTTGGGCTTTCAAACGGTTTGGGTGTCCACGCCCAGGCTTTCCAGCAGGCGCAGGCGCAAGGTGTCCACAGCGGGGTGGCTGGCACGCCGAGGGTGGGGCAAATCGACCCTGTGGTCTTCGGCGATCTGGCCGTTGCGCAAGACCAAAATGCGGTCGGCCAACAGCAAGGCCTCGTCCACATCGTGGGTCACCAAAACCACCGTCGGTTTTTGGCGGTGGATCAAGCCAAACAACAAGCCGTGCATTTTTCGGCGGGTGAGCGCGTCCAGGGCCCCAAAGGGCTCGTCGGCCAACAGCAACTGGGGGGCCCGCAGCAGCGACCTGGCCAAGGCCGCGCGCTGCTTCTGCCCACCCGACAAGGTAGACGGCCAAACCTGGGCCTTGTCCCCCAAGCCCACGGCCTGCAACAGGGCCAAGGCGGCCTCGCGGGCGTCCACACGCTGCAGGCCCAGCACCACGTTGTCCAGCACGGTCAACCAGGGCAACAAACGGGCGTCCTGGAACAGCACCGAGACCCCGTCGGGAACGGTGTGGTGGCCGCTGCGGTGGGCGTCGTCGTCCAAGCCGGCCAAGGCGCGCAACAAAGTGGTTTTGCCCGAGCCCGATTCGCCCAACAAAGCCACAAACTGCCCTGCTGGGATGTCCAAAGACAAGCGGTCCAGCACCACCTTGCCACCAAAATGGCGGGACAGGTCCCGTGTGCTGACCGCGGCATCGCGGGTGTTAGAACGTGTGCTCATCCCAAAGACCTCCGCCAAGACAAGGCCCGCGCCTCCACGGCACGCACCGCAGCGTCCGAGGCCAGCCCCAACACCGCGTAGATGATGATGCCCACCACGATGATGTCCGTCTGCCCCCAATCGCGGGCGCGGTTCATCAGGTAACCGATCCCCGTGTCGGTGTTGATCAGCTCCAAGACCACCAGTGCGGTCCAGCACATGGTGACCGACAAACGCAGCGCCACAAAAAATCCGGGCAAGGCACCGGGCAAGGCCACTTGGCGAACAAACGCCCAACGGCCCAAGCCCAAGGTCCTGGCCAGCTCAACATGGCCTATGTCGATGCCCTTCAAGGCGGCGTGGGTGTTGATGTACACCGGCACCAGCACCGCGGTGAATATGAGAAAAATTTTCATGCTTTCCCCAATACCCAACCAAATGATGGCCAGTGGCACCAGCGCCAGGGTGGGCACGGCACGTTTCACCTGCACCAAACCATCAACCAAAGCCTCACCGGTGCGGGTCAAGCCCGCCCACAAGGCCAGCGCCAAACCTGCCAAGACGCCCAAGAACAAGCCGGCATAGGCCCGCTGTGCCGAGGCCCACAGGTGTGGCCACAACGTACCGTCTACCACCAACCCGTACCCTGTGAGCAGGGCTTGGCTGGGCGAGCTGAGGGTGTGGGGTGACAACAAGCCCAGTCGCGAGGCGCCCTCCCACAACACCAGCAACAACACAGGGCCCAGCAAACGCGCCCGGGGACGCAAAGGCAGAGGGGTCAAGCGACCCGGTGCACGGCCCGCACGCGGTGCAGCCGTTGCGGGGGAAGCGCCCACGCGGGGCAAGGTGAAACCACTCATCGACAAGCTCCAGTGGGCACAAGCCCTCAACGCGCGGCCTTGATGACCGCATCAAATGTGTCTGTGAAAGACCCCGCTGCGTCCAGGCGGCGGGGTATGGCACCGCCCTGGTGCATCAAATCGATCAGGTACTGGTGGTGGGGCGTGGCCTCCACCGAGGTTTTAAACGCCAGCGGCGACTGGGCTTTGGTGATGGCGCGCGCGTCTTCAGGCGACAGGCGCTGGAACCCCTGGTAGTAATAACGGCTCCAGGCCTCTGTGTTGGCGTTCTGCCATTTGCCCGCGCGAACCGCCGACGCGATCACCTGCCCCAGCGCTGCCGCGCGCTGCGGGTCGGCCAACACCTCGGGGCGCGCGTACAAGTGGCTGGTTTGGGGCAACAGGCGCCGCTCCTCGGGATCGGGGATGGCCTCGATCAAGCCCTGGTTGGTCAAGCGGGTGACGTGGGGCTCCAACAACACCGCCACATCGATGGCACCCGCGCGCAAAGCGTCGTTCAGCTCCGGAACGCGCAATGGCACACGTTGCACGTCGGCCAAACGGACCCCGCCCCGGTTCAGTGCCTCAATCAAAAACGCCTGGCGACCCGAGCCCTCCAGGTAACTGACCCGCTTGCCTTTGAGGTCGGACAGCTTTTTGACACCGGTGCCCGCGCGTTGCACCAACCTGTACTCCGCCACGTCACGCGTCAGGGTCAACACCACGGGCAACAGGGTGCCAGACACCCGCGCCTGTATGGGTGGCACATCGCCCACAAACGCAGCATCCAAAGCGCCGGCCCGAATGGCTTCCAAGATGGCTGGGCCACCCGAAAAATTGGGAAACTTCAGGTCGAACTTCAGCTTTGCTTTTTCCCCACTGGCCTCCAGGAGGTTGCGGTACTGCTCGCTTTGATCCGCCACCACCAAACGGGTGGCAGGGTCAACCGCGGCCCCTTGGGCCCAGGTGGGTGGGACCACTGTGGTCCAAGCCGCCGTAGCAGACCACCCCAAGATTTCTCGTCTGTTCATCGCATGTCCTCGCAATTGGAATGAGACGACTGTATGCAAGCTATAACAAAATGGGAACGAAGAAAATCGAGAAACGATATGCAAGGTTGGATTGGATTTTTGATCTATCTATCCATACATACATACCTTCATGCAAAAAAATGCCAAAAGCCCACCAACCCACCTCAGAAAAACAGTGGTTTGGTGGGCCCAAAATTGGAGGGTGCTTCAGCGGTTGGTTTCAAGCGCCTGCAACACCACTTCCCGTGTGAGTGTGGGCGCAAACGTTTGGATGAAGCTGTACGCAAACCCCGGCAACCAGTGGTTGCGGCGCAGCCCCAACCGCGTCAAGTTGATCTGGAACAGGTGTCCCACATCGATAGCCTTCAGGTGCTGGTCACGGTCCTCATCCACAGCGATGGAAGCCACAATGCCCACGCCCATTTCAAGTTCCACGTAGGTTTTGATCACGTCCGCGTCCATGGCGGTCAAGACCACTTCGGGCTTTAAACCCGCTTGGGCAAACGCGTTGTCGATGTGCGAACGGCCGGTGTACCCCACCTCGTAGGTGATGATGGGAAACCGCACCAAGTCGTTCAACGTGATGGCATGGTCCAACCCCAACAAGGGGTGGTCGGGCGGGACCACCACACTGTGGCTCCAACGGTAGCACGGCAAGGTGACCAGTTGGTCGTATTCTGCCAACGCCTCTGTGGCCACACCGATGTCGGCCTCGCCCGATAGCAACATTTCGGCCACCTGTTTGGGCGAACCCTGGTGCAGGTGCAAGGTGACACCGGGGTGCTGCTGCCGAAAGTCTTTCACCACATGGGGCAAAGCATACCGGGCCTGTGAGTGGGTGGCCGCCACGGACAAGCGCCCCGCCTCCTGGCCTTGCAGTTCCTGGCCTGCTCGGCGTAGGCTCTCGGCGTCCAACAGCAGCTTTTGCACAATGGGCATCAAGGCCTTACCCGCCGCCGTCAAGCCCAGCAAGCGTTTGCCCGATCGCTCGAACAACGCCACGCCCAGCTCTTCCTCCAGCTCACGCACCTGGCGGCTCACCCCGGGCTGCGAGGTGTGCAACACGGCCGCCACCTCGGTCAGGTTGAAGCCACAGCGTTCCGCCTCGCGGACCGACCGCAGTTGTTGGAAATTCATGGCGGGTCAAAACTTCGCCAACGACACCTCGGTGGATTTCACCAGCGCCACCACATCCGAGCCCACTTGCAACTGCAAGGCGTCGACCGAGCGGGTGGTGATCACAGAGGTCACAATGCCCCAAGGCGTTTCGACATCCACCTCGGACACCACATCACCGCGGATGATTTCCTTGACCTTGCCTTTGAACTGGTTGCGAACATTGATGGCTTGAATAGACATTTGACAAATTCCTTGCGGTTAGAACAAAACAAAATGGATGGAGAGGCCCGTACAACGGTCAGGCCCACCCCAGGGACTGCAGCAACAGGTAAAGGCCTGTCACCAACAAAAAGAGAAACACCACCACATTGGCCACCACCTCCAGGGGGGTGATGCGGGGCTCGGGTTCGGTGGTTTGCAAAAACGTTTCGGTTATGCGGTCGGGTGACATGGTTGGGCCCTTAAACGCTGTAAGCCAACTGGTCAAAATGCACCGCTGGAAACACACCGCTCAAACGTGTGTCCAATTGGCTGACCAACTGCGACACCGCATCGGCCAGGCGAGCTTCAATCTCCTCTGACAACTGGTACCCACCCGACTCGGTTTTGGGCACCTGGCTGTCTGAAGCGTACACCCCCGACAGGATTTGGCGCGCGCCCAAAGACTGCAGGACGGGCCGCAAGGCGTAGTCAAGCGCCAACATGTGGTGGGGGCTGCCACCTGTGGCCAGCGGCAAGACCACCTTCTCCTTGAAGCCGGCCTGGGGCAACAAGTCCAGGAACACCTTCAACACGCCGCTGTAGGCCGCCTTGTACACGGGCGTGGCCACCACCACAGCTTGGGCGTCGGCCACCCGGTTGATGGCCCGGCGCACGCTGGGATGCCCCCAGTCGGCCAACAACAGCGCTTGGGGCGACAACTCCCGCAGCAACAAGCGGTCCACGGGGTAGCGGCGCTCGCCCACCAGGCCCTGGATGCGTTGCTCAACCGAGTCCAGCAACGCCGAGGACCGTGACTGTTGCGAGGGGCTGCCTGCGATCAACAAGATGGACATGGGTGCTCCCTGGGCTGGGTGGTTTATTTTTTGGTGTAAATCTGGTCGAACCCGGCGCCATCGGCAAAGTGGTCTTTGGCCGCCTTGTCCCAACCACCAAAAGCGTCATCGATCTTGAACAGGTTGATCTTGGGCAGCTGTTTGGCGTATTTGGCTTGGGCCTTGGCCGACGTGGGGCGGTAGAAGTGTTTGCCAATGATGTCTTGGGCCTCTTCGGTGTAGAGGTATTTCAGGTAGGCCTCGGCCACCGCACGCGTGCCTTTTTTGTCCACGTTTTTGTCTACCACCGTCACGGCCGGTTCGGCCAGGATGCTCAGCGATGGGTAAACAAAATCAACCTTGTTGCCAAACTCTTTTTCCAGCAGGTAGGCCTCGTTTTCCCAAGAGATGAACACATCCCCCTGGTTGCGCTGCGCGAACGTGATGGAAGAACCGCGCGCGCCGGTGTCTAAAACCGGCACATTGGCATACAACTTGGCGACAAACTCTTTGGCTTTGGCATCGCCCCCGTATTTGCGTTTGGCAAACTCCCAAGCCGCCAGGTAGTTCCAACGGGCACCGCCCGAGGTTTTGGGGTTGGGGGTGATCACCTTCACATCGGGGCGAACCAGGTCATCCCAGTCTTTGATATTTTTGGGGTTGCCCGCCCGCACCACCAACACAATAGTCGAGGTGTAGGGTGAGCTGTTCAGAGGCAGGCGTTTTTGCCAGTCTTTGGGCACCCAGTTGCCGTTGGTGTGCAAGGCATCGGTGTCGCCCGCCAGGGCCAAGGTGGCCACATCCGCGTCCAGGCCATCGATGATGGAGCGCGCCTGTTTGCCCGAACCACCGTGCGACTGCTTGATCGTCACGTCCTGCCCGGTTTGGGCTTTCCAGTGTTTGGTGAACGCCGCGTTGTACTCGACATACAGTTCGCGGGTGGGGTCGTAGGACACGTTCAGCAAGGTCACAGGCGCGGGCGCCTGGGCTTGCAAAGTGGTGCTGGTCAGCCAAGTGGCGGCCAGGGTGCCCAGGGCGCGGATGGCGTGGCGGCGGGTGCTCATGTTCATTCCTTTCAGGTACCGGCTGCAGGGCCGGGGTGGGTATGGACCGCATCATGCAGACCCATCCTGAAAACAGGAACGAATTAAATGTCAGTTTAAAATTACAAATTCGTATATGGACACCCGGACTTGCTCAAACCTGGGACAAGACCTCTGGTTGCACGCGGTACAGGCGCCCCTGCCGATCGAGCGGCTCTATGGCACCCGCCTTCACCAGTGCACTGATTTCACGGCTCACCGTTTCCAACTTCAGATCCATCATCGCCCCCATGTCTTCCCTGGAAAACAAGCTGGTCACGCTGGGATCGGAGGTGTGCCGCATTTTCAGGATGAACTGGCTGACCCGCTGTCGGGCGGTACCAAAGTTGATGGCTGCCAACCAGTCATCGGCTTCGCGCAGCGCCTGGTGCCACTTTTGCAACAGCCGGGCGTGCAAGCGGGGGGATTGCTGGCTCAAACGGTGTATCACCTCGGTGGGTATGCGGCACACCGACACCTCGGTCAGGGCCACGGCCTCGCTGTCGTAACAGGGGCCGGCCAGGGCTTCCAAACCCGCCACATCGCCAGCTTTGAGCACCCGCACGATGCGCTGGCGCCCATCGGCTGTGTGCCGTATCAATTTGATTTGGCCACTGCGCACCGTGTAGACCCCCGGTGCCACTCCCCCTTCGGTGTAGAGCACCTGGCCTGCCTGGAACTGCAGATCGTCTATGGGGGCGTGTATGAGACCAAAATCCTGCTCGTTGAGGTCAGCAAACAGCACCATGTCTCGGATGCCACATGCCTTGCAATCGGCCGTGCCGCGCCAAGCCGATTCGGTCTTGATAGGGATCATGGAAGCCGATTGTCGCCGGAATCGATACCCCCACGGGGTAGTCGATAAAGCTCAGGCCACCTTGGGTATCAGTTGGCCCTTGTCGTACCGCTTTTGCATGGCCTCCAGGGTGTAGACCTTGCCCACCCGGTGGGCCATGCCCGCCGCGCCAAAGGCCTCGTAGCGGTTGGCGCAGATGGCCTGCATGGCCTGCGTGGCCGCCTTGTAAAACTTGCGGGGATCGAAATTTTGGCGCTCTTCGGCCAGGTGTTTTCGTATGGCACCTGTACTGGCCATGCGCAGGTCTGTGTCGATGTTGACCTTGCGCACGCCGTTGCGGATACCCTCCACAATCTCTTCCACCGGCACACCATAGGTTTGCCCCATGTCACCGCCGTGGCTGTTGATCACCGCCAACCAGTCCTCTGGCACGCTGGACGAACCGTGCATCACCAAATGCACGTTGGGTATGCGTTGGTGTATGGCCTTGACCCGGTCTATGCGCAAAACCTTGCCCGTGGGTTTTTGGGAAAACTTGTAAGCCCCATGGCTGGTGCCGATCGCAATGGCCAAGGCATCGACGTGGGTCTTTTGGACAAAATCCGCGGCCTCGTCAGGGTCGGTCAGCAACATGGAGTGGTCCAACTCGCCCTCTGCACCATGGCCGTCTTCTTCACCGGCTTTTCCGGTTTCCAGCGACCCCAAACAGCCCAGCTCACCTTCAACAGAAACCCCGCAGGCGTGTGCCCAATCCACCACCTGCCGGGTGGTGTTCACGTTGTAGCCGTAGTCGGCAGGTGTTTTGCCATCGGCCAACAAACTGCCGTCCATCATCACCGAACTGAAACCCGACTGTATGGCCCGGGCACACACACCGGGTGTGGCGCCATGGTCTTGGTGCATGCACACGGGAATGTGGGGGTACATCTCTATGGCCGCTGCCACCAAATGGCGCAAAAAGGGCTCGCCCGCATAAGACCGCGCGCCCGCAGACCCCTGCAAAATGACAGGGCTGTTGACCGCATCGGCCGCTTGCATGATGGCCTGCACCTGCTCCATGTTGTTCACGTTAAAGGCGGGCAGGCCGTATCCATTTTCAGCGGCGTGGTCGAGCAGCTGGCGCAAAGAAATGAGTGCCATGGGTTGTGTCTCCAATCAACAAACAGAATCAAACGGCCCGCCGAGCCAACACCTCAAAAGCGGGCAGGGTTTTGCCTTCCAGCACCTCTAGGAACGCACCACCACCGGTCGAGATGTAACCCACCTGCTTTTCGATGCCGTATTTGGCAATGGCCGCCAACGTATCGCCGCCACCGGCGATGCTGAAAGCGCTGCTCTCGGCGATTGCTTGCGCGATAACCTTGGTGCCGTTCTCGAAGGCTGCGAACTCGAACACCCCCACCGGGCCGTTCCACACAATGGTGCCTGCAGCGTTGAGTTGTTTGGCCAGCAGGGCGGCGGTTTGGGGGCCAATGTCCAGGATCAGGTCGTCATCTGCCACCTCGGTGGCGGCTTTGACGGTGGCGGGCGCGTCGGCCGCAAAGGTTTTGGCGCACACCACGTCCACGGGAATGGGCACTGCAGCGCCCCGGGCCTTCATGGCCTCGATCACGGCCTTGGCCTCACCCACCAGGTCGGGCTCTGCCAGGCTTTTGCCTATCTTCAGGCCAGCGGCCAGCATGAAGGTGTTGGCGATGCCGCCACCCACCACCAGGCCATCCACGTTTTTGGCCAGGCTTTGCAAAATGGTCAGTTTGGTGCTCACCTTGGAGCCCGCCACAATCGCCACCAGCGGGCGCTTGGGGTTGGCCAGGGCTTTTGAAATGGCGTCCATTTCAGCGGCCAACAAGGGGCCAGCGCAGGCGATGGGCGCGGTTTCGGCGATGCCGTAGGTGCTGCCCTCGGCGCGGTGGGCGGTGCCAAAGGCGTCGTGCACAAAAATGTCGCACAGCTGGCCCAGTTTGGCGGCCAGCTCGGGTTTGTTTTTCTTTTCCCCCACGTTCAAGCGGCAGTTCTCCAGCATCACCAGCTCGCCGGGTGCCACGCTCACACCATCCACCCAGTTGGCCACCACGGGTATGGTGCGCCCCATCAGCTCGCCCAAGCGCG
>JBEBBB010000077.1:0-9472 GCA_041158605.1 Pseudomonadota bacterium | reverse complement strand
GCCAACAAGGCCTTCAAACAAAACCTTAACAAGGTTTACACTTGGTACATCGGTGGCTTTGTGGCTTTTGTAGCCGTGTTGTCTATCCTGGAGCAAATGGGCTTGACCCGCGAATGGATAGGCTATATCTTTTTGCTGGCCACGGTGGGTTTGTACGCGGGTATCGGTTTCATGAGCCGTACCAGCGATGCCGCTGAGTACTACGTGGCGGGGCGCCGTGTGCCTGCCATCTACAACGGTATGGCGACAGGCGCAGACTGGATGTCGGCGGCTTCTTTTATCGGCATGGCCGGTACCCTCTACCTGACCGGTTACGGTGGTTTGGCCTTCATCATGGGCTGGACGGGTGGGTACTGCTTGGTGGCGCTTTTCTTGGCCCCTTACCTGCGCAAGTTTGGGCAGTTCACCATCCCCGACTTTTTGGGCGAACGTTACGGTGGCAACTTGCCCCGGTTCTTGGGTATTGCCGCTGCGATTTTGTGCTCCTTCACCTATGTGGTGGCACAAATTTACGGTGTCGGTTTGATCACCTCGCGCTTGACGGGGGTGGCTTTTGAGCTGGGTATTTTCCTGGGGTTGGGCGGCATTCTGGTGTGCTCGTTCCTAGGGGGTATGCGTGCCGTGACCTGGACCCAGGTGGCCCAATACATTGTGCTGATCGTGGCCTACATGATCCCTGTGGTGTGGTTGTCGGTCAAACAAACCTCGGTACCGATTCCCCAGGTGGTTTACGGTTACCAGCTTGAGAAAGTGACCGCCAAAGAAAAACAACTGACCAACGATCCCAAAGAGTTGGAGGTTCGTGAGATCTTTAAAAAGCGCGCTGAAGAACTGACGGCCAAACTCAAGGACCCCGCTGCCGCTTTGGCTGTGGACAAAGCCGCTGCCACCCAGAAGTTGACCGACCTGCGCGCGGCCAACGCCCCGGCGGCGGACATCGCGGCTGCTGAAAAGGCGGTGGATGCGTTGCCCAAGGACGCCGCTGCCGCCAAAGAGGCCTGGACCAAGGCCAAGGCCGCTGCAGAAACCAAAGCCAAGCCTCTGAACGGTATGCCTTTGCATGCCCAACAGTTCGCGGGGAATCCCAACGGGGATGCGAAGGCCCAAGAAACCTACGACACCTCTCGCCGCAACTTCCTGGCTTTGATCTTCTGTTTGATGGTGGGCACGGCCGCCCTGCCGCACATCTTGATGCGCTACTACACCACACCCAGTGTGAAAGAAGCGCGTGAGTCGGTGACGTGGTCCTTGTTTTTCATCTTCTTGTTGTACTTCACGGCGCCGGCTTTGGCGGTGCTGGTCAAGTTCGAGGTGTTCTCCGTTTTGGTGGGCACGCCGTTTGACCAGTTGCCGCAGTGGATCGCGTCTTGGAACAAGGTGGATCCGACCCTGCTCTCAGTGACCGATGTGAACAAAGATGGCATCTTCCAGCTCAATGAAATGAGCATCGGTGGAGACATCATTGTGTTGGCCACCCCTGAAATCGCTGGTTTGCCTTATGTGATTTCGGGCCTGGTGGCGGCGGGCGGTTTGGCGGCAGCGTTGTCCACCGCGGACGGCCTGTTGCTGACGATTGCCAACGCACTCAGCCACGACTTGTACTACAAAATGATCGACCCCAACGCGTCGACCGCCCGTCGTGTCACCATTTCCAAGGTGCTGCTGCTGGTGGTGGCTTTGGCTGCTGCTTACGTGGCGGCCCAGAAACCGGCCGATATTTTGTTCCTGGTGTCTGCAGCGTTCTCGTTTGCCGCTGCTGCGTTTTTCCCATGCCTGACCTTGGGCATTTTCTGGAAACGTGCCACCGGTATCGCCGCCTCTTTGGGCATGGCCGCTGGTTTGGGTGTGACGTTCTACTACATGGTGACCACCCAACCCTGGTTGCGTGGCATTTTTGGTATCACCTCTCCGATCGAGTTGTGGTGGGGTATCCAACCCATCTCGGCTGGTGTGTTTGGTGTGCCGGTGGGTTTTGCCGTGATCATTTTGGTGAGTTTGATCACCCCGGCACCCAGCAAAAAGGTGCAAGAGTTGGTCGAGCATGTGCGTTACCCCAGTTTGGTGGCGCGCTGATCACACCTTTGTGTGTATCCACCAAGGCAGGCCATGGGCCTGCCTTTTTTTGTACCAGAACACCACTGAACACCGATGTGATATGCATAATAGTGCATATTTTTCGGTCGTCTAGGCCCTCTGATGGGGAGATCTTATGAACAATGGTACCTCGCAGGGCGCTGGTGTGGTTCGCTGGTCTGGGGGCTTGCCCCGGGGATTGAGGTCACAGCCCAAGGGCCGGGCGGTCGTGCCCGAGGCCAGAGAGGATGTGGCTTCGGCGTGTGCAGGGCTTGAACCCCGCACCGACCTGTTGATCGAACACCTCCACCGCTTGCAAGATGCTCTGGGCGGTTTGCGCCCCTCCCGCATCGCTGCCCTGGCGGCGCATTTGCGCCTGTCGCAGGCGGAGGTCTACGAGGTCGCCTCTTTTTACCACCACTTCCACTTGTTGGCCGAAGACGAGGCCGCCCCCCGGGTGGTGGTGAGGGTCTGTACCAGTTTGCCTTGCCAGATGGCGGGTGGTGCAAACCTGGTGGAAGGGGTCAGGCGGTCTTTGGCGGACGACCCGTCGGTTCGGGTGGTTGAAGCCCCTTGTATCGGGCAATGCCATGTGGCCCCGGCCGCTTGTGTGGGGCAGCAGCAAGTGGGGGGTGCGGATGTGGACAGCCTGGTGCGTGTGGTGGGGCAGTCCGCTTGGCCTCCCCGGCAGCCTCCCCGCGCGCAAGCCCGCCCGGTCAACCCCTACGCACAATGGGAGCGGTTGATGGCGGGCGCTTGGATGCCAGCCCAGGTGATCGCTGAGTTAAAAACCTCGGGCTTGCGTGGGTTGGGGGGGGCGGGATTCCCGGCCTGGCGCAAGTGGGAGACGGTGATGGCCCAACCCGGTCCCCGCCACTTGGTGGTCAACATCGACGAGGGGGAGGTGGGCACCTTTAAAGACTGGTCTGTGCTGGTGGACAGTCCCGAGCAGGTGCTGGAGGGGGCTTTGATCGCCGCGTACGTGGTGGGGGCTCGCCAAGTCTGGATGTACCTGCGCGATGAATACCACGATGCCCGCCAGGTGCTCACACAAGCTGTGGCCGACCTGGAGCACCGCATCGAGGGATGGCGTGTGCAACATCCCGAGCTGGCGTGGCCGACCATCAACCTGCGGCGGGGCGCTGGGGCTTATGTGTGTGGTGAGGAATCGGCGCTGATCGAGTCGCTTGAAGGCAAACGGGGTTTGCCTCGTCTCAAACCGCCTATCGTGGCCATCCGAGGGCTGTTCGGACAACCCACCTTGGCCCACAACCTCGAAACCCTGTGGTGGCTGCCCTTGTTGCTGGAGAACGGGGGGGCGTGGTGGGCTGCACAAGGGGTCAGGGGGCGCGTGGGCCTTCGGCGCTACAGCGTGTCGGGCCGGGTGCGCACACCCGGTGTTTACCTGGCCCCAGCCGGCACCACCCTGCGCGAGCTGGTGGAAGAACACGCTGGAGGCATGTTGCCCGGGCACGAGCTGTACGCCTTTTTGCCCGGCGGGGCCTCTGGTGGCATTTTGCCCGCGGCGTTGGCCGATGTGCCACTCGATTTCGACACCTTGGCCGAACACGGCGCGTTTGTGGGCTCCATGGCCGTGGTGGTGTTGGGCCACCAGGACAAGGTCCGTGACGCCGCGCTCAGCCTGATGGGGTTTTTCAAACACGAGTCGTGCGGGCAATGCACCCCCTGCCGGGCCGGGACGGCCCAGGCCGAGGCCTTGATGCAGGCCCTGCGGTGGGACGCGGACACCCTGGCCGATCTGTCGCAGGTGATGCGGGAGGCCTCGATTTGTGGGCTGGGGCAAGCCGCTCCCAACCCTTTTGACGCGGTGCTGCGCCACTTTCCCCACGAGGTGCTGTGATGGCGATGACCCCCTTTGTGTTGGACGGCCAAACCGTCGAGGCCCAGGCCGGTGAGACCCTGTGGGCCGTGGCCCACCGCGTGGGTGTGGACATCCCCCACCTCTGCCACAAGCCTGGTCTGGACCCAGTGGGCAACTGCCGCGCTTGTGTGGTGGAGGTCGCGGGCGAGCGTGTGTTGGCGGCCTCGTGTTGCCGCGCACCCACCGAGGGCATGGTGGTGCACACGGCGTCTGAACGGGCCCTGCGGGCGCAGAACACGGTGTTGTCCCTGCTGTTGGCCGACGCACCCGACACCACGGCGCTGAACCGCGGCAGCGAACTCGCGCAGTGGGCCGATCGGCGGGGTGTCTCTGCCCAGGCCTGGCCCGCGCGTGGGGCCACCCAGGCCGCCAGCGCCTTGCAAAAGCCCGATAGCAGCCACCCCGCCTTTGTGGTGAACCTGTCCGCTTGCATCCAGTGCACCCGCTGCGTGCGCGCGTGCCGTGACGAGCAGGGCAATGGGGTTTTGGGTTTGGCGTTCCGTGGCGGTGAGGCCCGCATCGTGTTCGACCAAGGCGATGCCGTGGCCGATAGCACCTGCGTGGCGTGTGGCGAGTGCGTGCAGGCGTGTCCCACCGGGGCGTTGGCCCCCGCCAACGGCGCCTACACCCGCGAAGCCGACCGTGTGGTCCCCTCGGTGTGCCCATTTTGTGGCGTGGGCTGCCAGCTCTATTACCACGTCAAGGACGACCGCATCGACCACGTCGAGGGCGCCCCAGGGCCGGCCAACGCCGGCCGTTTGTGTGTCAAGGGCCGTTTTGGTTTTGACTACGCCCACAGCCCCGATCGCCTGACCCAGCCCCTGGTTCGCCGCACTGGCGTGCCCAAAGACCCCTCGCTGTTGTTGGGCGGCGAACCCGGGGGGCGCACCCAGGACCGCTGGCGCGCGCAGTTCCGCGAGGCCACCTGGGACGAGGCCTTGGACATCGCCGCCCAAGGCCTGCGTACGGCCCAGCAGCAGGGTGGGGGGCGCGGGCGTGCCGCTGCGGTGGCTGGCTTTGGGTCGGCCAAAGGGACCAACGAAGAGGCCTACCTGTTCCAAAAGCTGATCCGCTCGGCGTTTGACACCCACAACGTGGACCACTGCACCCGTTTGTGCCACGCGTCCAGCGTGGCCGCCTTGATGGAGGGCATCGGTTCCGGTGCGGTCAGCAACCCCCTGCGCGACGTGGCCGAGGCCGAGCTGGTGTTCGTGATCGGCGCCAACCCCGCCCAGAACCACCCGGTGGGGGCGACTTGGATCAAAAACGCCGTGCGGCGTGGGGCCAAACTGGTGATCGCCGACCCCCGGCGCACCGAGTTGTCCCGGCAGGCTTGGCGGCACCTGGCCTTCACCCCGGGGGCCGATGTGGCCCTGCTCAACGCGATGCTGCATGTGGTGGTGACCGAGGGTTTGGTCGACCAGGCGTTTGTGGCCGAGCGTGTGCTCGGCGCCGAGGCGTTTGTGGCCCACCTGGCCGCTTACACCCCCGAGGCCATGGCCCCTATCTGCGGTGTGCCACCCGACAGCATTCGGGAGGTGGCTCGGGCTTACGCCACCGCCAAGTCCAGCATCATTTTGTGGGGCATGGGGGTGAGCCAGCACGTGCATGGCACCGACAACGCCCGCTGCCTGATCGCGCTGGCGCTGTTGACCGGGCAGATCGGGCGACCGGGGACCGGTTTGCACCCTTTGCGCGGACAAAACAACGTGCAAGGGGCCAGCGACGCGGGCCTGATCCCCATGGTCTTGCCCGATTACCACGGGGTGGCCGACCCGGCCCACCGCGCCCAAGCCGAACAGGTGTGGGGCATGGCCCCAGGCACGCTGGGCGACCAGCCCGGGTTGACGGTGGTGGAAATTGTGGACGCCGCCCACGCGGGGCGGGTGCGGGCCATGCTGATTCAAGGGGAAAACCCCGCCATGAGCGATCCCGACGTGCAACACGCCCGTGAGGCCTTGGCGGGTTTGCAGCACCTGGTGGTCCAAGACATTTTCCTGACCGAAACCGCCGCTTTGGCCGATGTGGTGTTGCCCGCGTCCGCTTGGCCCGAAAAAACCGGCACCGTGACCAACACCGACCGCACGGTGCAACTGGGGCGGCGCGCCTTGCCCATACCTGGCGAGGCCCGGGCCGATGCCTGGATCACCGAACAATTGGCGCAACGCCTGGGCCTGGGGTGGGCTTACGGCATCGACCCCCAGGGGGGTGGCGACACGCCGGACAGCGGCATCGGCCGCGTGTTCGACGAGATGCGCAGCCTGATGCCGTCCATCGCAGGCTTGTCTTGGGCGCGTGTGTTGCGGCAGGGGGCGGTCACCCACCCGGTGGCCACACCGGAAGACCCGGGCCAGGCCATCGTGTTCACCGACCGTTTCCCCACCCCCACGGGCAAAGCCCGCCTGGTGCCTGCCGAATGGCAGCCGCCCGCCGAAACCCCCGACGCCGATTACCCCTTGGTGTTGATCACCGGGCGCCAGTTGGAGCATTGGCACACCGGCGCCATGACCCGGCGCAGCCCGGTGTTGTCGGCCCTGGAGCCTGGCCCCACCGCGAGCCTGCACCCCGACACCCTCAAGCGTTGGGGCTTGTCGGAAGCCACCGCTGTGTGCGTGACCAGCCGGCGGGGGGTGGTTACCCTGGCCATCCGTGCCGACCAAGGCATGCCCGCCGATACCGTTTTCATCCCCTTCGCTTACGTGGAGGCGGCCGCCAACCTCTTGACCAACCCGGCGCTGGACCCCTACGGGAAAATCGCAGAGGTCAAGTATTGCGCGGTTCGGGTTGCACCTGTGGCATAACCACAGCATGGCGGTCTGTGGTGGACCGCCCCTGACAGGAGATACACATGTTCAAAAAAATACTGGTGCCCTCCGATGGCTCCCCTCTGGCCCACCAAGCAGCGGTGTTCGCGGCCGACCTGGCCAAGGTGCACGGGGCGTCGGTGGTGGGTGTGTATGTGATCGATCCCTTTCCCTACATCGGCATTGGTGACGCGTCTGCGGTGGGGCTGCAAGCCTATTTGGCCGAGGCCCAGGCGGCGGCGGGCCGGTCTTTGTCGGATATCCGGGATTGCTGCGTGGCGCGTGGGGTGCCGTTTGATGGCGACACCATCGAGCGCAACGTCACCCACGAGGGGATCTTGGAAACCTGCAAGGCCGAAGCGTGTGACCTGGTGGTGATGGGCTCCCACGGGCGCAAAGGTGTGCAGGCCCTGATCCTGGGCAGTGTGGCCCAGAAGGTGCTTACGCACGCACCTGTACCTGTGCTCATCATCAAACCCTGACCACGCGCCCGGGCAGAGACCGGGCGCCCAACGGGGTACTGGGCCACTGCCTAGAATGGTGGCCTCCCTTCAGCCAGGTCCTCCCATGTCCGACACCCCCGACGACGGCCGTTCCGGCCTGATCCGCATCCGAGGCGCCCGCCAGCACAACCTGCGCAACGTGGACCTCGACATCCGCACCGGTGAGTTGACCGTGGTCACCGGCCCCAGCGGCTCGGGCAAGTCCAGCCTGGTGTTTGATACCTTGTTTGCCGAAGGGCAGCGGCGCTACGTCGAAACGTTCAGCGCCTACGCCCGCCAATTCCTGGACCGCATGGACAAACCGGCGGTAGACCGGGTGGATGGTGTGCCCCCGGCGATCGCCATCGACCAGACCAACCCGGTCCGGTCGTCGCGGTCCACGGTCGGCACCATGACCGAGCTCAACGACCACCTGAAGCTGTTGTTCGCCCGGGCGGGGCGCTTGTTCGACCAGCAATCCGCCGTGCCGGTGCGGCACGACAACCCGGACACGGTGTACGCCGACTTGACCGCCCGCGCGGCCGCCGCCGGTGACCCCCGCTTGGTGTTCACTTTCCCCGTCGAGTTGCCCGCCAGCGCCACACCCGCCGACATCGAGCAGTGGCTGGCGGCCAGCGGTTTCACCCGGGTGCACGCCCAGCGCCAAGAAGGTGACCGGGTGTTGCTGGACGTGGTGGCCGACCGTTTCAGGTTGGCCCAGACCGAACGGGTCCGTGTGCAAGAAGCGATCGAGCTGGGGTTCAAACGCGGTGCGGGGCGCCTCACGGTGTACGCCATGGTGGAGGGGGCGGAGCCGCTCGCGTGGCGGTACACCACGGGCCTGCATTGCCCAGAAAGCGGCCTGCGCTACGCCGAACCACTGCCGTCCATGTTTTCGTTCAACTCCGCGGTGGGGGCCTGTGAGACCTGCCGGGGTTTTGGCCGGGTGATCGGGGTCGACATGGGGCTGGTCATCCCCAACGACAAGCTCACCTTGCGGGCGGGGGCCATCAAACCCATGCAGACCCCGGCCTGGCAGGAGTGCCAGGACGACCTGATGCGCCACGCCGAGGCGGCAGGCATCCCCCGCGACACCGCCTGGTCCCACATGACCCCTGACCAACGCCAGTGGGTGATCGACGGGTCGCCCCATTGGGCGGGCAAATGGAACCAGCAGTGGTATGGGGTGCGGCGGTTTTTTGAGTACCTGGAGTCCAAGGCCTACAAGATGCACATCCGTGTCTTGTTGTCCAAGTACCGCAGTTACACCGAGTGTCCGACCTGCGCGGGGGCCCGCCTCAAAACGACCAGCCTCTTGTGGCGCATCGGCACCCAGGCAGACGCCGATGCGGTGTTGGATCCCAGTCAGCGGTTTTTGCCCCAGGGCGTTGCTTGGTCCCGGGCCCAACTGGAGGCGTTGCCGGGTCTGTGCTTGCACGACCTGATGCGTTTGCCCTTGGACCGTTTGCGGGTGTTTGTGACCCGGTTGGTGGCGGCCTCTGATCCAACAACGGCCCATGGCGACCAGGCCCCGCGATCACAGCCTGTGCCGGCCGAGCACCAAGCCCTGAAATTGTTGTTTGAAGAGATTGGCACGCGGCTGCGTTACCTGTGTGACGTGGGTATCGGCTACCTCACACTCGACCGCCAGTCCCGTACCCTGAGCGGGGGGGAGGTGCAGCGCATCAACCTCACCACGGCCCTGGGAACCTCGTTGGTCAACACGCTGTTTGTGTTGGACGAACCCAGCATCGGTCTGCACCCCCGCGACATGGCCCGCATCAACCAGGCCATGGCTCGGCTGCGCGACGCAGGTAACACCTTGGTGGTGGTGGAGCACGACCCTGCGGTCATGTTGGCGGCCGATCGTGTGATCGACATGGGGCCGGGACCTGGTGAACGGGGTGGGCGCATTGTGTTCGACGGCCCTGTGGAAGCGCTGCGCGAGGCGAACACCCTCACGGGGGCCTACCTGGGCGGGCGGCGCCAGGTGGGTTTTGGGTTCAAGCGCATGGTCACCGACAGCACCCCCAGGCTGATCTTGGAGGGCGTCCGCGAACACAACCTCCAGAACCTGACGGTCGAGTTCCCCTTGCAGCGCTTGGTGACCGTGACCGGTGTGAGCGGCTCGGGCAAATCCACTCTGATCCAAGACGTTTTGGCCCCGGCCTTGATGCGCCATTTTGGCCAGGCCACCGAAACACCGGGGGCCCACGACCGCCTGTTGGGCG
>JBEBBB010000076.1:0-2849 GCA_041158605.1 Pseudomonadota bacterium | reverse complement strand
ACCGAGGGATTGACCAACACCGCCTTGCCATTCACCACACCCAGCGCCTGCTCAGGGCAGGCATCGGCACAGGCCCCCGACCCGATGCAGCGGTTGGTGTTGATCACCGGGTGCAAGGTGGGGGGCTCGGTCAAACCAGCCGCCTCGGTTTCAACTTGGACCTGGAGGTAGCCACGTTCTTTTCGGTGGCGGCTGTAGAGGTGCCAACCCAAAGCCACAACCGCCAGCAGCAGGTAAATCGACCAAGCGGTAAGGTCCATGTGTGCACCAAAGGTATGAATTTGCGCAAAGCATATCAAAGTGAGCTTCAGCCCCTCAGCTTGTTGATGTGTCTGGCAGCCCCCCCACGTGCCCTTTGAACTCTCGCAACGACAGGTGGGTCTGCAAGCTCCTTACCCCCGGCAAACGGTGCAGGCGCTCTTGCAGCACACGGGCGTAAGCGTCCAGGTCGGGCACCACCACCACCAGCAAAAAATCCTCGGGGCCGGTGATGGCGTGCATCATCACCACCTCGGGGATGGCCTGGGCCGCGCGCTCGAAGGCCAACGAGGTGGCCTCGTTCTGCCGGTCGATGCCCACCAACACAAACGCCAGCACCCCCAGCCCCAACACCCGGCGGTCCAAAGCCGCGTGGTAACCCTTGATCGCCCCCGCGTCTTCCAGGCGCCGCACCCGGCGCCACGCCGGGGATTGCGACAGGTTGGTCAGCTGCGCGAGCTCGCCCGAGGTCAACCGGGCGTTGGTTTGCAAGGCCGCCATCAGCCGGCGGTCGGTGTCGTCCACCTCGATTTGCATACTTTTGGCCACAACCACCTCAAAAAGAATAATTTATGTCATTTTTTTAACTACAGCAGATTATCTATAGATGCCCATGGCATGTGGTGCATAAAATTTCAAAAAATTCACAACCCACCCACCGAACCATGCCCACCACATCCGCTTTTGCCCATGTGCCCCCCTACGCTGGCGACCCCATCCTGTCGCTGATGGAGCAATACCAAAAAGACACCACCCCCCAAAAAGTCAGCCTCAGCATCGGTCTGTATTTCGATGGTGAGGGCCAGGTGCCTGTGCTGGCGTCGGTGCGGCAAGCCGCACAAGCCCTGTCGGCCAACCTGGGGCCCAGCACCTACCTCCCCATCGAAGGCCTGCCGGTGTACCGGCAACTGGTGCAAGGGCTGGTGTTTGGTGCCGACCACGAAGCCGTGCGCACAGGGCGCATCGCCACCATACAAACAGTAGGCGGTTCGGGCGCGCTCAAAGTGGGAGCCGACTTCATCAAACGCTACTTCCCCCAAGCGGAGATTTGGGTCAGCGACCCGACCTGGGAAAACCACCACGCCATTTTTGAAGGCGCGGGTCTGCGCGTGCACACCTACCCCTACTACGACGCCCAAACCGGTCAGATCCGTTTTGACGCCATGCTGGAGACCTTGCGCCAGCTGCCCAGCGGCAGCGTGGTGCTGCTGCACGCCAGTTGCCACAACCCGACCGGCGTGGACCTGTCGCGCGAACAGTGGCAGGCGCTGGTGCCCGTGATCGTGGAGCGCGGCCTGTTGCCCTTTGTGGACATGGCTTACCAGGGTTTTGGCGACGGGCTGGACGAAGACGCTTGGGCCATCCGCGCCCTGGCCTCCGCGGGCGCCCAGGGCTTCATCGCCAACTCGTTCTCCAAGAACTTTTCGCTTTACGGCGAGCGCGTGGGCGGGTTGAGCGTCATCTGCGCCAACGCGGACGATGCAGGCAACGTGCTGGGGCAGCTCAAGGCCACGGTGCGGCGCAACTACTCGTCCCCACCGGCACAGGGCGCCCGCCTGGTCCAACACGTGTTGCAATCGCCCGAGCTCACACAGCAGTGGGCGCAAGACCTGGCCGCGATGCGCGACCGCATGAAAGACATGCGGGCCAGCCTGCACCAGGCGCTGAGCCAGCGCTTGGGTGGCGAACGCGACCTGGGCTTTTTGTTGAGCCAGCGGGGCATGTTCAGCTACACCGGCCTCAACCCTGGCCAGGTGCAGCGCTTGAAAGAAGAGTTTGGCGTGTACCTGGTGGCGTCGGGACGCCTGTGTGTGTCGGGCCTGACCACCTACAACGTGGCTTACGTGGCCGACGCCCTGGCCACCGTGATGCGCTGAACCCCACCGAGAGGCACCCTATGAAAGAAGTGATCGATGTGGGCCTGCCCGCGCTCAAACAGCCCTTTTCGTGGGCTGTGAAGGCCGCGGGCTTGTTGTTCACCGCCCACGGCCCTGTTCGGGCCAACGGCACCATCGACACCGGGTCCATCGAAGACCAGGCCCGGCTCACCTTCAACAACCTGAAACAAGCGGTCACGGCAGCGGGTGGCACGCTGGACGACGTGACCCAGGTGCTGATCTACATGACCGATGTGGCCGACATGCCCACCATCGATGCGGTGTACCGCGAGTTCTTCCAGGCCCCCTACCCCAACCGCTCCAGCATGGGCGTGGCAGGGTTGGTGGTGCCGGGCATGAAGATCGAAATCGTCGCGTACGCGGTGGTGCACACCGGGGAAAGGAATCAGATGGAAACCCTTGTACCCAATTCGACAACCGCATTTCCTGGCAAGTGAAAGAACTCCACTACCCCCCCAGCGTTCTGGCTCATAGTGGCAAAAAGCCTTTCGCGCCAATTGACCATACCGCCGCCTGCGGTGGGTACGACGGTTTCGCGGCTCAGGAAATAGCTTGTATCAAAAAGCGAGACTTGTAATCCGTGTAAGGCGGTCAGTTCCAGCGCCTTGGGCACGTCAGGGGTGTTCATGAAGCCGTAGTTGACCTGCACTCGCCAGAAGCTGTGTCCCAGGGGCTGTACGTGGACCCTGTTTG
>JBEBBB010000075.1:0-5755 GCA_041158605.1 Pseudomonadota bacterium | reverse complement strand
GCCCAATCGCAAACCCCGGTTTTCGAACTTGGTCAGGGGGCGGTAACCGGGTTTGGGGGCATAACCCACCAAACCGGTTTCGGTGGCGGTGTTGTGGAGCAGGGGGTCGGCGCCCAACACGGCCAACATTTGTTCGGCATAGGGCTGCCAATCGGTGGCACAGTGGATGTACCCCCCCGGTTTGAGGCGGCTCACCAGTTTGGATACCAGCGGTGTCTGGATCAAACGGCGTTTGTTGTGTTTCTTTTTGTGCCAGGGGTCGGGGAAAAAAATGTGCACCCCATCCAGCAGGGCGTTTTCACCGCTGGGCAGCATGTGGTCCAGCACCTCCACCGCGTCGTGTTGCAGGATGCGGATGTTTTGCAGGTTTTGTTCCCCGATGCGTTTGAGCAAGGCCCCCACACCGGGTTCGTGTACCTCGC
The DNA here is from genome assembly GCA_041158605.1 of Pseudomonadota bacterium. Lineage (GTDB taxonomy): Bacteria > Pseudomonadota > Gammaproteobacteria > Burkholderiales > Burkholderiaceae_C > JBEBBB01. Next base: position 5,333 of record JBEBBB010000075.1, on the reverse strand, counting down.
AGCACAAAAAGTTGTCCTGGGGCCGCACGCCCGCGATGTGAGCGGTGGCTTCGCCCATGCCAAACCCAATTTCCAGCACCAAAGGCCCGTTGCGTCCAAACGCGGCCACAGGGTCGAAAGTGGTGGGGGTGTATGCCAACAAAAACCGAGGCCCCAGGGTCTCGAAGGCCTTGGCCTGCCCCGTGGTGGTGCGGCCCGCCCGTTTGACATAACTTTTGATGGTTTTAGGGTGGGCCACGCCTGCGGGGGCGCTGGTGGGGTTGGGGGGCGAGGTCTCAGGGTTCATGGCGCAGCAAAAGAGGTGCCAGATTGTAGGGCCCGGACCCAACACGCCAAGACGTCGGGCACAGAGCCCTGCGCCGCTGGCAGGCCCAGCACCCGGGCCGCAGCTTGCAGCGCGGCCACTGGGTCGTCCAGGTCCAGGGCCGCTGCACCAGCCTGTTTGCTGAGTTTTTCGCCCCGGTTGTTGAGCACCAATGGGGTGTGCAGGTACCGCAAGGTCTGCAAGCCCAAGGCCTGCTGTAGGCGGATCTGGCGGGGGGTGTTGTCGGCCAGATCGATCCCCCTGACCACATCGGTTACCCCCTGCGCCGCATCGTCAACCACCACCGCCAGTTGGTAAGCCCACAGGCCATCTGCCCGGCGCAGCACAAAGTCACCCACGGCCTCCGAGACCGACTGGGTTTGGCGCCCCAGCCGCCGGTCGGTCCAGTGCAGTTCGGGGTCTGGGGTGGGGAGCTTGAATCGCCAAGCCCTGGGGGTCGCGCCTTGAAGGCCGTTGCGACAGGTGCCTGGGTACACCACCGTTTGGTGGCGTGTGTGGTGCACACCCTGGGCGGCCCAAGCCTGTGCAATGGCCAGGCGCGTGCAGCCGCACGGGTAAGCCCGCCCCGCCGCCAACAACTGTTCCAACGCGGTTTGGTAGCGCTCGCCACGCGCCGATTGGTAGACCACGGGCACGTCGCTGACCAAACCACAGCGGCTCAGCTGTTCCAGCACCAGCCGGTCCGCACCGGGGGGACATCGGGGTTGGTCGATGTCCTCGATCCGCACCAACCACATCCCCTTGTGGGCACGTGCGTCCAACCAGCTGGCCAAGGCAGCCACCAGGGAGCCGGCGTGCAGAGGGCCTGTGGGAGAGGGCGCAAACCGCCCGACGTAACCCACGGCGGCCGCCTTCAGGCCACAGACAAAGCGAGTTCCAAACCCGACACAAAAGCGTCTTCAACCCGGTGGCCCAGACACCAGTCGCCACAAAGGCCGAGGCCGGAACGGGCGTCCCACCAACAGGGTTGGCCCAGGGGGACTTGGGTTTGGGCGTAGCGCCACCGGTGCGCCACCACATGGCCTGGGGTGGCCCTGATCCCGGTGATTTCCGCAAAACCCTTGAGCAGTTTGCCTGCCACGCGGTCGGCATCGTCTTCCAGGTGTTCGGTGGACCAAGCAGGGCTGGCCTGGACGGTCCAACGCTCCACACCTCCATGCCCTGGTTTGCTGGTTTCCCGGGCCAACCAGCTGATCCGGTGGTGGCTGCTGCGGGCTGCACTCCAGTGTGGACCCCAAGGCGCCGTGTGGGACGACACCGCGAGCGGAAAGGCCACCATCAGGGTCCAGCACGGGGCTGTCACCACAGGCGCGATTGCCTTTTGCAAACGGGCGGTGGCAGGTGCGGTCCGCAGCAAGGCGAGGGCTTGTGGTTGGGGCAGCGCCAACACCACTTGGTCGAACCCACCCAACACGTGAACCTCACCACTGGTGGTCTCGGCCCGCAACTGCCACTGGTCGCGGCGCAAGGCATCGGGCTCCAAGTGTGTCACTTGGTGGTCCAGCACCACTTGGGCGTTGCCTTGGGCCAGCAAACCATCTACCCAGGCCTTGAGCAGGTGCTTCATGCCTGGTGTGGGGACCCACTGGGTGTCGGGTGTGGGTGTGGTGCTGGCCAGCACCTGGCCCAGGGGGTCGAGCACACGCACGGTGTTGGTTTGCCAGGCGGCGATCGGCGCTTGTGTGGCAGTCAGGGCGCGTTGGAACCGGGGGTCGCGCACGGTGAAATACTGGGCACCATGGTCAAACCCGCCAAAAGGGGTGTCCCGGGTGGCCATGCGGCCACCCACCCCGCGGCTTTTGTCCAGCAGGGTCACGCGGTGCCCCGCCTGCACCAGCGTGCGGGCGCAGGTTACGCCGGCCATGCCGGCACCTATCACCGCGATGTGCCGGTGTTTGGTTGGGTGGGGGGCTGCAGCGGGGCGTTGGGCCATGGGTGTTCCTGTGTGGTCTGTGGTTGCCAATGTAGCAGGCTGTGGCTCACTGGTGGTGGTTGCCGATCAGGGCCTGTCGCGTGACGGGGCTCTCCAAGCGGGTGAGCCACCATTGCAATGCCCGTCCGGTACCCCCTGGGGCTTGGTCCCGCCAAGCGTAACCCAAGCGCACCAAGCGGCGGGGGCGGCTCACGGTTTTGATGACCAAACGCCCTGCATCGGTGTAGGGCTGTGCCAGAGGGGCGGGCAAAAAACCGCAGCCCAGGCCCCGAAGTTGGGCCTCCAACTTGTGTTGCATGGTCGGGACGGTCAACACGTCTTGCCCAGGTAACAGCCCCACCGATACCCCTTGCCCGCGTTGTGTCGAGTCGGCCACCGCCACCACGCGGTGGGCTTGTAACGCCAGATCGGTGAGCGGCTCATCGCTCCCTGCCAAAGGGTGGTGTGGTGCCACCGCAAACACAAATTCCACCTCTCCCAAGGGGGCCTGCTGCAGACCTGGCGTGGGTGTCATGTCGGCCACCACGCCCAAAGCCAGGTCGGCTTGGCCGTTGTGCAAGGCTTCCCAGGTGCCAGACAGGGTTTCTGACCGGAGGCGCAAACGGGTCGGGGCGCCCAAGGCGTCAAAGGTTTCAATCATTTCGAACAAGGTGTCCCGGGCGATGATGGCATCCACCGCGATACCCAGCTCAGGTTCCCAGCCCGTGGCGATGCGTTTGACCCGTTGGGCCACCGCGTCCAGCTCGCGCATCAGGTACTCGCCCGACCGCAACAACTCGCTACCGGCTGCCGTCAAGCGGGCACGGCGGGCGCTGCGGTCAAACAACAACACGTCCAGGGCGTCTTCAATTTGCCGCACCCGGTAGGTCAAGGCGCTGGGCACCAAACCCAGGTCTCGAGCGGCCGCTGCCATGCTGCCCAAGCGGGCCACGGTTTCGATCAGGTGCAGGTTTTCAGGCGACAGCGCTGCGCGTTGTTTTTGCATGGCGTGGGCTTTATGTTCAAACCATTTGAATGATGCCACCAAATGGGCATGCACCCCAGACCACCAGGTGTTCGATACAGTGCATGAAAGCGCCGATCCACACACCACAGCAGAGGACACCCATGATCACCTTGCGCCGCTCCCAAGACCGTGGTTACGCCGACCATGGTTGGCTCAAGAGCCACCACTCGTTTTCGTTTGCCGGTTATTTCGATCCCCAGCACATGGGGTGGGGCAACCTGCGCGTGATCAATGAAGACCGGATCGCTCCAGGGACGGGTTTTGGCACCCACGGTCACCGTGACATGGAAATTGTCAGCTACGTGCTGTCGGGTGAGCTGGCCCACAAAGACAGCATGGGCCACGTCAAGGGCATCCCCCCGGGTGATGTGCAGCGCATGAGTGCCGGCACGGGTGTCACCCACAGCGAGTTCAACCATGCCGAGGGTGAAACCACCCATTTCCTGCAAATCTGGATCCAGCCCCACACCAGTGGCATACCGCCCAGTTACGAACAGAAGCGGTTCACAGATGCCGACAAGCGGGGGCGGTTGCGTTTGGTGGCCGACCGGCACGGTGCAGATGGTGCCGTGCAGATACACGCCGATGCCGCTTTGTACGCCGGTCTGCTGGATGGCGACGAGCATGCCACCCTGGCCCTGGCGCCGGGGCGCAAAGGGTATGTGCACCTGGTGCGGGGCAGCTTGTCTGTCAACGGCTTGGTTTTGGCCGCCGGTGATGCGGTGTTGTTGGACGCCGAGCCCGAGATCACCCTCCGTGGTGGTGTGGGCGCAGAGGTTTTGGTTTTTGATCTGGCGGCTTGAGCCGCATTTTTTGTAAACGCCATCCAAAGGAGTTTGAACATGGCAAAAGTGGTTGTGGTTTATCACTCGGGTTACGGGCACACCCAGCGCATGGCGCAGGTGGTTGCACAGGGCGCAGGTGCCGAACTGGTGGCGATCGATGCAGAAGGCAACCTGCCCGAGGGTGGTTGGGACACCTTGAACGCGGCTGACGCCATCGTTTTTGGCTCACCCACCTACATGGGCAACGTCAGCTGGCAGTTCAAAAAGTTCGCCGATGCCTCCAGCAAAGCCTGGTTCACCCAAGCCTGGAAAGACAAACTGGCGGCGGGTTTCACCAACAGCGCCAGCATGAATGGCGACAAACAGGTGACCTTGCAGACCCTGTTCACCCTGGCCATGCAACACGGTATGGTGTGGGTGGGGCTGGGCCAAATGCCCAGCAACACCAAAGGTGCCCAACGCAACGACGTGAACTACCTGGGCAGCTACAGCGGTGCGGTGGCCCAGTCCCCCTCCGATGCCGGTGCCAACGACATGTTGGACGGCGACCTGGAAACCGCCCGCTTGTTTGGCCAGCGTGTGGCCACGGTGGCGGCCCAACTGAAAGGTTGAACCCCCGCTGAAAGGGCTTCATCCGGCGTAACATGGCCGGTATGAAAATTTTCACACTGTTGCCCTGGGCAGACTGGCTGGCGCTGGTCTGCTTCTTCGCGTTGTGGGTGGGTTATGCGTGGTTTGCCAAGGTGTGGGGCGTGCGGCGGCCCTCCTTGTTGGCCACCACCAACCGTTACCGGGGTTATTGGATGCGGCAGACCACCTACCGCGACCCGCGCATGCTCGACGGCTTGATCACCCAAAGCCTGTCCCACACCCCCTCGTTTTTTTCATCCACGTCCATATTGGTGATAGGGGGCTTGTTCGCGGTGCTGGGCACCACCGAAAAAGCCACCGAACTCATGAGCGAGATTCCCTTTGCACAAGCCACCTCCTTGATCGTTTTTGAGTTCAAGGTGCTGGTGATGGTGTCGATTTTTGTGTACGCGTTTTTCCGGTTCTCGTGGTGCATGCGGCAGTACACGTTTTTGGCATTGGTGATTGGTGCCATGCCCCCTCCCGAAGACTTTGAGGCGGGCAAAGCCAACCGCGACCAGCATGTGAACCGGGCGGCCGCCATGGTGGGTGCCGCAGCCGATAGTTTCAACGACGGGCTGCGGGCCTACTACTTTTCGTTTGCGGCCTTGGCTTGGTTCATCTCGCCTGTTGCCATGGTGGTGGCGACCCTTT
>JBEBBB010000074.1:0-8836 GCA_041158605.1 Pseudomonadota bacterium | reverse complement strand
GCTGCCCTCGCTGGCTTGAACACGCCACTGGCAGACGGCCAGATCGGGGTAGACACCCTGTGTCCAACCGTGGCCAAGTCAAATCACATAACCCCCATTGGGGCTGATGACCTGCCCCACCAGGTAGTGGTCCTCTGCGGCCAAAAACACCGCACAAGCGGCGTATTCCTCGGGCCGGCCCAAACGCCCCATAGGAATGAGTTGGAACAGGCTGTTGCGGGCCTGTTCGCTGGCCTGGGCCAGGTAGGCCTCGAAAGGGGGTGTGTGCACACCACCACAGGCGATGGCGTTCACCAGGATGTTCGCCCCGGCCACGTCGTAAGCCGTGGTTTGCGTCAGGCTGATCACACCCGCCTTGCTCGCCGAGTAGCCTGGGCTGTGCATGCTGCCCGCCCCCAAACCAGCCACCGAGGCGATGTTGATGATGCGGCCTGACCGCTGGGGCTCCATGTGGCGCAAGGCAGCACGGCTGCAATAGAACACACCGTGCATGTTGACGCCCCACCACTTCAACCAGTCGTCATCCGTGAGGTTGCGCACAACCCCTAACGACGTTCTGGGCACCGGTGTGGTGGCATGGGCGTAGTGGCGGTTGCGGCGCTCGGTCTCCGTCGGGGACTGCGGTACCCGGGCCGCGTTGTTGACCAGCACATCCAACCGCCCGAAGCGCTGCACAGCCTGGTCAAACAGGGCATCCACGGCAGCGCTGTCGGACACGTCGCACAACAAGGCCAGGCAGTTCGCGCCCGCCCCACGCACCGCCTCCTCTGTGGCCTGTAATGCCTCGGGATCGATATCGCACACCACCAGATGGGCCCCTTCTCGGGCATAGGCCAGGGCAATGGCCCCGCCCAAGCCTTTGCCCGCCCCGGTGACCAAGGCGACCTTGTTGCGCAAGCGCATGGCTGGCCCTCACTCGGGTTTGAAACCGATCGCTTTGAGCAAGGCGGCCTGTTTGTCCGAAGCGGCTTTGAGCGAGCGGCTGAGGTCGTCGGGTGTTGCCGCCGTCCCCATCTCCAAACCCAAACCCGCGAACTGTTCGCGCACTTTGGGGGTCTGCAACACCTTGAGCACCGCGTCGCGGACCTTGGCCTGGTTGGCTGCGGGCACGTCGGGGGTGGTCCACAAGCCCATCCAGACCACCTCGGTCAGGTCTTTGTAGCCCAACTCGGCAAACGTGGGCACGTCGGGCAACACACCCATGCGCTGTGGTGCGGTGGTGGCCAATGCCTTCACCTTGCCGCCTTTCACCAGGGGTATGGATGTGGCAGGGCCATCGAACATAAACGGTGTTGTGCCCGCCATGACATCGAGCAAGGCCGGGGGCGAACCCCGGTATCCCACGTGGACCATGTCCGTGCCCATGAGCTTGTTGAACTCCAGGCCCAGGGTGTGGGACATGCTGCCTGTGCTGTAAGAGGCATAGCTGATCTTGCCTGGGTTGGCTTTGATATGCGCCACGGCGCCTTTGACATCGCTCGCGGGCACCTGGGGTCCCGCTACAAACACCAGGCCGGTGCGGGCGAGTTCGGCCACCGGCTTCAGTTCCTTCATGGGGTCGAAGGGCAACTTCATCACATGGGGGATTTCAGACACCAGGCCGTTCACCGCCACCATGAGGGTGTGCCCGTCGCGGGGGGCTTTTAACAACTCTTGTGTGCCAATCAAACCGGCGGCACCGGGTTTGTTGTCCACCACCACCGGTTGGCCCAACAACTGGGACAGGCCTTCGCCCAAGGACCGGGCGATCACATCGGCAGAGCCGCCTGCGGGCGCACCCACCACAATCTTCAGGGGTTTGTCGGGAAAGGTTTGTGCGGCCGCTGTGGCGCACACCATGGCAATGGCACTGGCCAGAACGGCCTGGAGACCTTTGCGGCGCGACAGTTGGGTGGTGGTGTTCATGGTTGTCTCCTGTTTGCGGTTGTTGCGGTACAAATCTGATCACGCGGCCCACGCCAGAGGCATACCTTTTTGACCCTGGCGGCGGTTGGGCGCCCAGCCCACGGCGGCGAGCGTGTCATCGGCGTTGGGGTAGCTTTCGCCGATGCGGTAAATGGCTCGGGCCTGGGCGCCGGTGGCGACCTCTCGGTGCAATTCCCGGGACAAGCGCACCATTTGCTCAATCTGTTGCACGGATGTCATGCGTTCGCCTTTTTGGCCCCAGAGGTTGTCTTCTATGCCCACCCGCACGTGCAGGCCCATGGCAATGGCCATGGTGTTGAGGGGCAACACGTTGCGCATGATGCTCTCGATGGTCAGCACCGCACCAGGGGGCGTGCGGCGTATGAATTCCATCATGTTGTAGGGGTTGGGGCCATCCGCTCCGCCGCCGATGCCCACCCAGTTCAACACCAGCGGGCCGGTGTAGACCCCGCGGCGTACCAGCCGCTCCACGGTCTCGAGCTGCCCCACATCGCCGAGCATGAAGTGGGGCTGGATGCCTGCGGCCTGGAGGCGCTTGAGGTGCTCGGCCACAAACGCCGGCCCCGACGGGATGGTCATTTCCGAGTAGGCGGCCTGGTAGGCCGGGTGGGCCAACGACGTGCCCGCAACATCGTCCGGGCCCAACAGCTCGGTGATGTTCATCTGGTTGGTGTTGATGGCAATGGTGACCTGGTCGGGTTTGGGGTTCAACTCGGCCAACATGTGGCGCGTGTCATCGGACAGCCATTTGGCCTCTGCCCCATCACCTTCGGGTGCGAACGAAATCGACCCTCCCACCTGCAACACCATCTCGGGGACCGCCTGGCGCAAACGCTCGAGCATCTCATTGAACAGGGACAGGCGCTTGCTGCCCTTGCCGTCGGCCTCGCGGCAGTGCACGTGCAGCACCGTGGCCCCCGCGTTCCAGCAATCCACCGCTTTTTGCACCTGCTCGTCCATGGTGACCGGGATGTCGGTGGAATCTTCCGGCAAAAACTCCGGGCCATAAGGGGCCACCTGGATCACCAAGGGCTGCTGGTTTTCGGGCAACAGGGCGTCATCGGGAAAGTTCATGGGGGTCTCCGGGGCAGGGTTGTCAGGTCGGGGTGCTGGCGCGTGCCAGTTCTTCTTCAAGGATGGGGGCCGCCAGGCTCAGGGTGTGTATGCCCAACACACTGGTCAGCTGCAACACAGCGGCGATTTCCTCGCGGGTGGCGCCCAGGGCGAGCGCCATGCGGATGTGGCGGCGCACCCCTGGTGCGTACATGTGTGTACACGAGGCATCGACCGCGATGGCGATGAACTCGATGGTTTTGGGGTCCAGCACCCCTGTGCGCATGGGCAGGGTCCCCATGTCCATGAATTTTTCAGTCCATTGCGGATCGAGTCGGTAAAAGGGCTCCCACTCGGGGTTCCACCCTCCCTGCTCACGCACGGCGTCGCACACGGGCGTGAAAGGAGTGCCTGTGGACTGGGGATTTTGGGGTTGCGTCATCTGAAGCGCCTTGTCAGTTATCGGTGTGGCTTGCCTCGATTGTTGGCATCCAAGGCGTTTTTGATTTAGCATTTGGGGACATCGATTTGGCATTCGGAGACAACCCAGGGACAACCCTTATGAGCACCCTTGTTCGTGCGGCCAGCCTCACCCACTACGTGGAGATCGCCCGCCAGTTGGGTCTGGACCCCTGGCGTTTGGTGCGTGACGCTGGCCTGCCGTCCGATGTCCTCCACAACCCCGACCTGCGGGTGGCGGTGGAGCCTGTCCGCTGGTTGTTGGAACGGTCGGCCGAGCTGTCGGGTGAACAGGCGTTTGCGCTGTTGATGGCGGAGGGGCGGCGGGTCTCCAACCTGGGGGTTTTGGGCATGCTGATGCGCGAGGAACCCACCGTGCGGCACGCACTCCAATCCATCACCAGCTACGGGCGCACGCACAACCAAGCCTTGGTGCACCGCATTGAGGAGTCGCAGGGTATTGCCACCGTGGTGGATGAGTTGCACATGGGCCACCCCGGCCAAGCCCGCCAAGCGATCGAACTGGTGGTGGGGGTGGCCATCAAAGCCATGCGCTACTTTTTGGGGGCCGACTGGCGCCCCCGCCGTGTTTGCTTCATGCACACCGCCCCCACCGACACAGCGGTGCACACCCGTGTGCTGGGCCTGTGCCCCGAGTTTGGGATGGGCTTCAACGGCTTTGTGTGCACCAGCGCCGAACTCGACACCCCCATCGCATCAGCCGACCCGGTGGTGGCGCACTACATCCGCCAACAGGTTCAAAACGGCTTCCAAGAACACACCCGCGTGAGTGACGAAGTCCGGCACATGGCGCTGCTGCTCTTGCCACGCGGCCGGTGCACCATCGACCAGGTGGCCCGGCTCATGAACACCAACCGTCGAACCTTGCACAGGCACCTGGCCGCCGAGGGCAGCGTTTTCAGCCAGCTGGTGTTGGAGGTGCGTTGCGACCTGGTCTCGCGTTACCTGAGCGACACCCAACGCCCCTTGGGAGAGACCGCCGAGCTGCTGGGGTTTGCCGATTTGAGCTCGTTCTCCCGCTGGTACCGGCAGCACTTTGGTGTGGTGGCATCGGCGCGCACCAAGCCCTCACGCCCGCCCGTCTGACAACAGCGCCGCGCTGGCGACATGACAACCTGATGAAAACCCTGGCACGCCTAGGGAATGTGGCGCGCAGGCCGCACAGGCCCAACGGTGTCACAAGGCCGTCGCACAACAATCCGGTAATCACTTCACCTGCCCTGTGCAGGCGCGCACCGCTTCCGCAGCGGTGGCCTTTTTTAACGGAGTGAATTGCAAATGAACAAACGCCTGATCGCCCTGGCCGCATTGGCCACCGTGGGCAGCGCCATGGCCCAGTCCAACGTGACCTTGTACGGCCGCTTGAACACCTCTTACGGTCACGAAAAAAACAACCTCACCAACGTGGGCAGTGCCCAGATGTACAGCGGTGACCTGACCAGCAGCCGTTGGGGTTTGCGCGGCAGCGAAGACCTGGGCGGCGGCCTGAAGGCCAACTTCCAAATGGAAGCTGGTTTTAACAGCAGCGATGGCACCGGTACCGCTGGTTTCGACCGCCAGTCCTGGGTGGGCCTGAGCGGCGGCTTCGGTGCTGTGAAGTTCGGCAAAACCGACAGCGTGTTCAAAGACGTGTACGACCTGGGCCTGACCCACAACGTGTTTGACTCCGACTACACCCCGGTCAAAATCGCCTACACCGGCGTGGCCAACTTCACCAGTCGACCCAACAACCAGATCCGCTACGAAACCCCGTCCATGGGCGGGTTCAGCGCCGGCGTGACCTACGCGGTTGATGAAGATGCCACCGTCTCCAACGACCTCAGCGCCTTCAGCCTGCGTTACAAGGCGGGCGCTCTGGACGTGGGTTTTGGCATGCAAAACCAACAGAACAGCACGGCTGCCAGCGACCGCGACTTCCAGGTGTTGTCCGCTGTTTACGATTTTGGTGTGGTGCGGGTGTCGGGTCAGTTCCACAACGCCAAACAAGCCAACGGCGTGAAAGACAGCGACTGGGCCGCTGGCTTGAGCCTGCCCATGGGCGCACTGGACTACACCGTCGGCTACGCCCGCAGCACCACCAAAACCAATGGCGCCACCACCGCCAAAGGCAATGCTTATGGCCTGGGTGTGATGTACACCATGTCCAAACGCACCCGCGTGTACGCCACCTACCTGACCGGTGATGTGAAAAACGCGGCGGGTGTCAAAACCGCCGACCGCACGCAATACGCCGTGGGCATACGCCACGATTTCTGATCGGTATTTTTTTCCAGGGTTTTGTGGGTCCACCGTTCAAAAAGCGGTGGACCCTTTTTGCCATGACACTTGCACACACCTCCCTTTGTTTGGCCCTGTTGACAGCGGCCGCCGCCCCATCGGCCGCCCAGCCCCAATGGCACTTCAACCGTGTGGCCACCTTCACTGCGGCGCACAACCACCCAGCCCACCAACAAGCCGCCAGGTCAGTGGCCGAGATCGTGGCGGTCACACCTGACGGCCTGTGGCTGGCTTACACCGACAGCGAGCGACAAGGCTTGGGTTTGGTGGATATCCGCAACCCGGAGCAGCCCAAACCGGCGGGCTTTGTGCCCCTGAACGGTGAGCCCACCTCGGTGGTGATCACCCACGGCCGGGCGCTCGTGGCGGTGGACCGGTCCACATCGTTTGTGCAACCCGCCGGCGAGTTGGTCGCGGTTGACCTGCAAACACGCCAGGTGGTGGCGCGTTGCAACCTTCAGGGCCAACCGGACTCGGTGGCGCTGGACCACAAGGCGCAACACATCGCTGTGGTGCTGGAGAACCAACGCGATGAAAAGCTGAACAAAGGCGCCCTGCCCCAAGGACCGGGTGGCACGCTCAACATCATTCCCCTGCAACGGGGTTTGCCCGACTGCACCCGCATGCACCCAGTTGGCTTGGCGGACCTGGCATCGGTAGCGGCTGAGGACCCCGAACCCGAGTTCGTCAAAATCAACCGCGCAGGTTTGGCGGTGGTCACCCTGCAAGAAAACAACCACATCGCACTGGTGGATGTGGCCAAGCGGCGTGTGGTGCGGCACTTCAGCGCGGGCAGCGTGGACCTGGCGCAGATCGACACCCAACGCGACGGGGTTGTTCAACCGGTCAACACGCTGCAAGGTGTGCGCCGCGAGCCCGACGGCGTGGCCTGGTTGGACAAGGACCGTTTTGTGACCGCGAACGAGGGCGATTACCAAGGTGGGTCTCGCGGCTTTAGCATTTTTCACCGCGATGGCCGGGTCCTACACGACAGCGGCAACCTTCTAGACCATTGGGCCATCCGTTTGGGACATTACCCTGAAAAACGATCGGCGGCCAAGGGCAACGAACCTGAGGGTGTTGAAGTGGGGGTGTTTGGGCGTGACCGTTTGATTTTTGTAGGCTCGGAGCGCGCCTCGCTGGTGTTTGTGTTCCAGGACAACGGCCCCGGGCGGGCACCCACCTACTTGCAAGCCCTGCCCGCCGGCGCCGGGCCTGAAGGGTTGCTGGCCATACCGCAACGCAACCTGCTGGTGGTGGCCTCCGAGACGGATGGTCCTGCCCGCTCGGGCCTGACGCTGTACCGCCGGTCGCCAGGACCTGCGCAGTACCCCACTTTGGTGTCTGGCCCTCAACCCGACGGAACCCCCATCCCCTGGGGCGCGGTGTCTGGCGCCGCCGCCGACAAGCGCGAGGCGAATGTGGTGTGGGCCGTGACCGACAGCGCCTACAACAGCACACGGATTTTGCGCATCGACACGGCCACCAGCCCAGCGGTGGTCCGCAGCGCCACCACCGTGACCCGCAACGGGCAGCCCTTCAAACTCGATGCGGAGGGCGTGGCCCAGCGGGCAGACGGTGGCTTTTGGATCGCGTCAGAAGGTGACCCAGCCAAACAACTGGACGACATGCTCGTTCGCACCAACGCCGAAGGCGTGGTGCAAGAGGTGGTGAAACTGCCTGCGGTGCTACGCGCAGCGGCCACCCGCTTTGGCCTGGAGGGCGTCACCACCACCGGCAGCGGACCGACTGAAGCGGTGTGGCTGGCGGTGCAGCGGGAATGGAAAGACGACCCGCAAGGTTGGACCAAAATCCTGCGCTACCACCCGGCCACCGGCAGCTGGGGGGTGTACCACTACCCCCTGCAGGCGGCCACAGAACCCAACACCTGGGTGGGGCTGTCAGAGATCACCGCTGTGGGGCCCGACACGTTCTGGGTGGTTGAGCGGGACAACCGGTTCGGCGACAACAGCCACAAAACCATACAGGCGTTTTCGGTGGCTGGTGTGGCACCCGCCGAACCCGGCCAGACACCACCAGTGCTGACAAAACGCCTGGTGCAAAACCTGGTCCCTGCCATGCGCGCGCCCAAAGGCGCGGTTCTGGACAAGGTTGAAAGCCTGGCGGTGGATGCCGCCGGCCAGGTGGTGGTGATCACGGACAACGACGGGGTGGACGGCTCCAACGGCGAAACACAGCTGTTCCGCCTGGGCCGTCTGCGCTGAGATCACTCCGGCTTGAACCCCGCCTCTTTCAGCAGCTCGGTGCTTTGGGCCACATCGGAGGCGATGAACTTGCGGAACTGGGCCACGGTTTCGGTGACGGGCTCCACGCCCAAGGTGGTCCAGGCGCCCGTCTTTTGCAAAGCCACCACCGCCTCGTTGATGGCCTTGTTCAAAAATTGAACCCGCTCGTCTGGCGTGCCCTTGGGCGCCCACACGCCGTACCAAGACACGTAGACCAAACCGGGGTAGCCGCTTTCAGCTGCGGTGGGCACATCGGGTGCCACGCTGCTGCGTTTGGCGCCAGTGGTCACGATGGGTTTGACCTTCCCCCCTTTGGCCATGGGGGACACCGAGATAATGGAGTCGAGCAGGATCTGGACGTGCCCGCCAGCCACATCGGTCAAAGCGGGTGCGGTCCCCCGGTAAGCCGCTGTGGTGAGTTTGAGTTTGCCCTGTTTGGCCATCAACAGGGTGGCCAAGTGGCTAGGCGCTCCCATCGCGGGTATGGCAGCTGCCCAAGCCTCGGGCTTTTGCCGAGCGGCATCCATCACCTCTGTGAGGTTTTTGGGCGCCAAACTGGGCGAAATAACCAGCATCAAGGGGGCTTCACCCACCCGGGCCACCGCTTCAAAATCGGTCACAGGGTCGTAGGGCGGTGTGGCCAACACCTGCTTGGCCAAGACGTGGGTGGCCGCCGAAAACAACAGGGTCTGCCCATCGGCAGGGGCGGCCTGCACCGCCTTGCCGCCCACGGTGCCACTGGCACCTGCCTTGTTCTCCACGATCACCGGCACACCCAGTTGCTCTTGCAACTGTTTGGCCAACACGCGGGCCGCGCTGTCCACGCCACCACCTGGCGCGAATGGCACGGTGAT
>JBEBBB010000073.1:0-5616 GCA_041158605.1 Pseudomonadota bacterium | reverse complement strand
AATCGCCGACTATGGTGGGGTGGTGAACACCATGCCCAATTTCACCGCTTTTGCCCTGTTGTTTGTGATGGCCAACTGTGGCCTGCCGGGCACCGCAGGGTTTGTGGGCGAGTGGATGGTGATTTTGGGTGCGGTGAAAGCCAACTTCTGGGTGGGCATGGCTGCGGCCTCTGCCCTGATATTCGGCGCAGCGTACTCGTTGTGGATGTTCAAACGGGTGTACCTGGGTGCGGTGGGCAACGACCACGTTAAGGCCCTGACCGACATCAACGCCCGCGAGTTCCTGGTGATGGCCTTGTTGGCCACCATGGTGCTGTACATGGGCATACACCCCAAACCCTTTACCGATGTGATGGACGTGTCCGTGGCCGAGCTGCTCAAGCATGTCGCGGTCTCCAAACTGCCCTGAGATGGCGCACACAACCAACGTACCGAAAGAGCACGACAATGATTGACAGTCTGAGCTGGGCCGTGGCCTTTCCCGAGCTGGTGCTGCTGACCATGGCCTGCGCCATTGCACTGTTTGACCTGGTGGTGCGCACACCGCTGCGCGATGGCTCTTACATCCTGACCCTGCTGACCTTGGCTGGCGTGGCCTTGCTTGAAGCCCAACAGGCCGGCACCGGCGAGAGTTTGAAGGGTTTTGGGGGCATGGTGGTCAGTGATCCCATGGGCGCTTGGCTGAAGTGTTTTGCCGCGGTGGCCATGATGGTCACCCTGGTGTACGGCCGGGCCTACGCCCACACCCGCGATATGTTGCGGGGTGGTGAGTTGTTCACCTTGTCCCTGTTTGCGCTGCTGGGCATGTTTGTGATGATCTCCGGGCACAACTTCCTGGTGATTTACATGGGCTTGGAGCTGTTGACCCTGTCCAGCTATGCCCTGGTTGCGCTGCGCCGTGACGAGGTGCGTGCGACCGAGGCCGCCATGAAGTATTTTGTGCTGGGCGCTTTGGCCAGCGGTTTTCTGCTGTACGGCCTGTCCTTGGTGTACGGCGCCACCGGCTCGTTGGACATTGCCACGGTGTCCCAGGCCATTGCCGCAGGCACACAGAGCCCCAAGGTGTTGGTGTTGGGCCTGGTGTTTGTGGTGGCCGGTTTGGCGTTCAAACTGGGTGTGGTGCCGTTCCACATGTGGGTCCCCGACATCTACCACGGGTCGCCCACCGCGATCACCCTGGTGATCGGTGGCGCCCCCAAGCTGGCGGCCTTTGCCATCGTGATCCGTTTGTTGGTTGAAGGGCTGTTGCCCCTGGCCGTGGACTGGCAGCAGATGCTGTCGGTGTTGGCCGTGGTGTCTTTGCTGGTGGGCAATTTGGCCGCTGTGGCGCAAACCAACATGAAACGCATGTTGGCTTTTTCGACCATCGCACAGATGGGCTTTATGTTGTTGGCCCTGGTGTCGGGTGTGGTGGGAGGCGATACCTCCAACATGGGTGCCGCCTACGGTGCGGGCATGTTCTACGTGATCACCTATGTGCTGACCACCCTGGCCACGTTTGGTGTGCTCATTTTGCTCAGCCGCAACGGTTTTGAGTCTGAAGAAATCGCCGATCTGGCCGGCCTGAACCAGCGCAGCCCTTTGTACGCGGGTGTGTTGGCCGCTTGTATGTTCTCTTTGGCTGGCGTGCCACCCTTGGTGGGTTTTTACGCCAAGCTGTCGGTGCTGCAGACACTGCTGCAAGCCGGTGGTGGGGTGTACCTGGGCTTGGCGGTGTTTGCCGTGCTGATGTCGCTGATCGGCGCTTTTTACTACCTGCGCGTGGTCAAGGTCATGTACTTTGACCAAGCTGTTCAAACCGCTCCCATCGACGCGCCGGGTGATGTGCGTGCGGTCTTGGCGGTGAACGGTGCACTGGTGCTGGTTTTGGGTTTGATGCCCGGTGGTTTGATGGCCTTGTGTGCCGATGCCATCAAGGCCTTGGTGCGTTGACACCACAATAGGGGGTGGGTATGGGTCCTGTATGGCCGGTGTGGATGGTGATTGTGCTCGCGGTGGTGGCAGCCAACCTCCCTTTTTTGAACGAGCGCCTCATGGTGGTTGGGCCGCGCCGCGCCCCCGCCAAAGCTTTGGGTTGGCGTGCACTTGAACTGCTGCTCTGGTACCTGGTGGTGGGTGCGGTGGGGCTGGCCCTTGAGCAGTACCTGGGCCAGAACTATCCCCAGCGTTGGGAGTTTTATGCCGTGACAGCGGCGTTGTTCCTGACCTTGGCCTTCCCCGGCTTTGTGTTCCGTTACCTGGTCAAGCGGTCTTAAAACACCTGGCCGATGGCATCCACTGCTGAACCGTTGTTGCCCGATCCCCTGGCCCCCCACCTGCTTGAAGAGCAGGTGTCGGGTGACACCCTGTACCAAGGGCATTTTTTGCAGCTGCGCCGCGACGGGGTGCGCTTGCCAGACGGCAGCCTAAGCACCCGCGAGTACGTGTTGCACCCCGGGGCGGTGATGGTGATTCCCTTGTTGGACGATGGCCGTGTGGTGTTGGAGCGCCAGTTCCGTTACCCCGTGGGTCGGGTGATGGTCGAATTCCCAGCTGGCAAACTGGACCCGGGCGAAAACAGTCTGGTGTGTGCCCAACGTGAGCTGCTGGAAGAGACCGGGTACACCGCCCGGGAGTGGGCGAGGGGGGGGCGGTTGCACCCGGTCATAGCCTACGCCAACGAGTTCATCGACATCTGGTTTGCCCGTGGTTTGGTGGCTGGTCCCCAGCGGCTTGACGCTGGTGAGTTGCTGGATGTGTTTGCTGCCACCCCAGAAGCACTGCTGCAAGGCTGCAAAGACGGTGTGGTGACCGATGCCAAAACCCTGACCGGAGCCCTGTGGCTGCAGAATGTCTTGTCGGGTGCCTGGCCCCTGGATTGGCAGACCGTTTCATAATGGCACCATGAAGGTCCTCGACTTGGGTTGCACCCAAGGGCACACGTTTGAAGGCTGGTTTGGTTCGGAAACCGATTTCCAGAACCAGCTGGGCCGTGGTTTGGTCACCTGCCCGGTGTGCGGCGATGCCGTCGTGTCCAAACGGCTCAGCGCACCCCGCTTGAACCTCGGTGCGCCTGTGCCCCAGAGTGAGCCTGCCCCCGCTGCGGCCGCGTCCTCTACCGCACCCACGACCGACCAACCCGCCATGGCCCAAGCCCTGAAGGCTTTGCGGGCCTGGGTGCAGAAAACCGAGGACGTGGGCCCCCGTTTTGCCGAGGAGGCCCGCCGGATGCACCACGGCGAAGCCCCCACCCGCGAGATTCGAGGTCAGGCCACCTTGGCCGACGCGGCAGCCTTGGTCGAGGAGGGCATACCCGTGATGCCCTTGCCCGATGTGCCCGCCCTGAAAGAAACCCTGCAATAAGCGGGTTCAGGGGTTTCAGGGGTAAAGGCCCCGCAAATCGCGGGCGTGCAAAATACGCCGGCAAGCCACAATGAAGGTGGCGGTGCGCAGGCTGACACGGTGGGCTTGGGCCACCTGCCACACGGTGTCAAAGGCTTCGGTCATGATGCGAACCAAGCGGGCGTTGATGTCTTCCTCGCTCCAGAAAAAGCTGGAGAAATCCTGCACCCATTCAAAGTAGCTCACCGTCACGCCACCCGCGTTGGCGATCACATCGGGCACGACCAGAATGCCCCGCTCGTGCAGGATGTCATCCGCCTCGGGCGTGGTGGGGCCGTTGGCACCCTCGATCACCAAGCGGGTGCGCAAGCGGTGGGCGTTGGTTTCGGTGATTTGTTGCTCCAGCGCAGCGGGGATCAGGATGTCGCTTTCAACATCCCAGAAGGCGTTGCTGTCCAGCGCTTCGGTGCCGGGGCACCCCAGCACCGATCCCGTGGCTGCGGCATGGGCTTGCAAGGTTGGTAGGTCCAAACCACCTGGGTGGTAAACCGTGCCCGCATGGTCTTGCACCGCCACCACCCGGGCCCCGGCTGCTGCAAACAAACGGGCCGACACACCGCCCACGTTGCCAAAGCCTTGTACGGCCACCCGTGCGCCCGGGATCTCCAGCTTCAGGTGTTTGGCGGCTTCAACACCTACGGTGTAAACCCCACGCCCCGTGGCCTCCCGCCGGCCCAGAGAGCCCCCCAGGTCCACTGGTTTACCGGTCACAACCCCGGTGGCGGTTTCGCCCACGTTCATGGAGTAGG
This sequence comes from Pseudomonadota bacterium, assembly GCA_041158605.1. Lineage (GTDB taxonomy): Bacteria > Pseudomonadota > Gammaproteobacteria > Burkholderiales > Burkholderiaceae_C > JBEBBB01. The sequence goes on along the minus strand of JBEBBB010000073.1, from coordinate 1,486 downwards.
TGTCCATCATCCAGGCCATCACCTGCTCGTTGGTGTTGACGTCGGGGGCGGGGATGTCTTTGGTGGGGCCGATGATGAGCCCGATTTCGCTGGTATAGCGCCGGGTCACCCGTTCGAGTTCACCACGTGAGAGCTGCCGGGGGTCGACCCGTATGCCCCCTTTGGCGCCACCGTATGGCACATTCACGGCCGCGTTTTTGATGGACATCCAAGCGGACAAGGCCATCACCTCGGACAAGGTCACGTCTTGGTGAAAACGCACCCCCCCTTTGCCCGGGCCACGCGAGGTGTTGTGTTGAACCCGGTAGCCCTCGTAGTGGGCCACGGTGCCGTTGTCGAGGTGGATGGGTACATCCACGATCAGGGTGCGTTTGGGCCGCTTTAAGGTCTCTACCCAACGGGCCAGGTCACCCAGGTAAGGGGTGACGCGGTCCACCTGCTGCAAAAAGATGCCCCAAGGCCCGAGGTGATCGGCTTGAAGGTAGGAGGGGAGGGGGTGCGGTGTGGCCATGGTGAGGCTCCTGGAACTTGTGGTGCCGCCAGCTTAGCCCGCGCCAGCTGGTGTGTCCAAGGCTGGGATGTGATGGTGTCATGCGTCTGATGCATAAGCCATTATCATGAAGTGGTTTTTTGGTGGCTAGGGGTGTCTGTTGGCCTTGCTCGGTAGGGGCATTGGTTTGAGAGGTAGGGCTTCAAACGGTTGCCAAGGCCTGGCGGGTGGGTCGCCCACCTCACCGTACCGCAGCCCGTTGACCGTCAGGCCTTGTGCCGACAGGGCATCGGCTTTGTGGGGCCCCATGCCGGGTACCCGGGCCATCAGGTCTGGCCAGTTGTGAAACCCTTGTTGGCGGCGGGCTTCGAGGATGCGCTGGCCCATGGCAGGTCCGATACCTTTGAAGGCTTGCAAGTCCAGTGGTGAGGCTTGGTTGATGTCCACGGTCGCCACTACCGATGGGGTAGTGGCCGCGAACACGCAGGCAATCCAAGCCTGGCACCAGCGGTGCAGGTGGTGTGTGTGGTGTGGTGTGCGCACCTGTTGCCTCCCTTTGCCTTCCTGTGCATCCCTTTGCTCGCGCTCCGTGCACAATGTGGCACCCACTGTAACCCCACCCATGCCAACGAACAAGGCCCTCACCCCGTGAGCACCGGACCTGCGATCAACCCCCGCGAGGTGCCTGTGGTCCAGGTGGACCACCACCTGCCCCCTGTGCCCCCCGAGCTTTTGACACCAGTGGCTTTGCGCCAGCGGTTGCAGCAGCCACCGACCTGGACACCCGAGGTCCGGGCCGAACCCCGGTTCACCGATCGCGCTCCCCGCGACGCAGCGGTGTTGATCGGTGTGGTGGTGGGTCTGGAGCCCGCCGTGCTACTGACGCAGCGCACAGCCCACCTGTCCACCCACGCCGGGCAAATCGCCTTCCCTGGTGGCAAGGTGGACGCCGGTGATGCCGATGTGGTTGCCGCTGCCTTGCGCGAGGCCCAAGAA
>JBEBBB010000072.1:0-4078 GCA_041158605.1 Pseudomonadota bacterium | reverse complement strand
TGTTGGAGGCTTTGGCACACGTGCTGATGCCCGCCTTGCTAGACACCCTGCGCACGCCATGCGCCATACCCCTGCAACCGGACGACCCCCACTCAGGGCAGCTCATGCCACTGTTCCGAGCGCTGGAACAAGAAAGCCTGACCAACGCCCCAGGGCAAGTGGCCGCCGGTATGTCACTCTTGATCGCGCTGTTTGTTCAGGTGCGCCGGCTCAGCGGTTTGCTCCACGAACCCGTACCAGCACATGGCTCTCGAAAAACCCGGCAAGTCGAACGCTTCAGGTCCTTGGTGGACCAACAGTTCAGGGCACACCGCACCGTACCCCGCTACGCTGAGCAACTGGGCGTGACAGCGGGCCAGTTGACGCGTTTGTGCAAAGAGGTGTTGGGCTTGTCCAGCTTGGACCTCATCAACGCCCGCATCGTCCACGAGGCCCAGCGCCTGCTGGTCTACACCAGCTTGCCTGTGAAACAGCTGGCCAGCGAACTGGGGTTTGATGACGAGGCGTATTTCAGCCGGTTTTTCAAAAAACACACGGGCCTGACCCCAAAGGGGTTCAGGACCCGTGCGCTGCTGGCGACCAACCAGGGCTCAAGCCCGGCCGCGCCACCGTTTCCACGTGTCGGTTTGGGTCAACACGGTGAACACCAGGGCGGCCAAGATGATGGCTGACAGCGGGGTGGTGAAAAACTCGGTCACAAACTGACCCACATCGTTGCCGGTGGACATCATGGCTTGGCGGTAGCTGCGGTCCATCAGCGGCCCAAGAATCATGCCCAAAATGACCGGCCCTACCTGGAAGCCGTACATCTTCAAGAAGTACCCCAACACGCCAAAACCCAACATCCAGTACACATCCACCGGGTTGTTGTTGATGGCGTAGGCGCCCACGGCCGACAAAACCAGGATCAAGGGCAACAACACGGGTTTGGGGGTCTCGACAATTTTGGCAAAAATTTTGATGCCTGTCAGGCCAAACACCAACAAGAACAAATTGGCCAACACCAAAGACCCCACCACAAACCAGAACAGGTGCGGGGTTTCAATCATCAACATCGGGCCGGGTTTTAAACCATGGATGTACAAAGCGCCGATGATCACGGCCGTGACCGCGTCACCGGGGATGCCCAATGTCAGCATGGGCACGTAAGCGCCCCCCACAGCGGCATTGTTGGCGGACTCTGGCGCCACCAAGCCTTCGTAAGCGCCCTCACCAAAAGGCCGCGAAGGGTCTTTGACGGTGCGTTTGGCGTGGTCATAGGCCATCAGCGCAGCAATGTCACCGCCCGCACCAGGCAACGCCCCGACCACCACACCGATGGTGGATGTGCGGGTCGCCAAACCCAAATGTTTGCGAACCAAACCCCAAGATGGGATGATTTTGCTGACATTTTGTTTGATGGCTTTGAGGTGCAGCTCGTGAACCTGGGCGATCACCTCAGAGACACCAAAAAAGCCTATCATCGCCGCGATGTAGGAGATACCCGCCGACAGCTGCAAACTGCCAAACGTGAGGCGGTTTTCACCGGTCATGGGGTCCAGGCCCACACAAGCGATGAGGGCACCCAAAGCACCGGAAAAGATACCCTTGGACAGGGACTCGCCCGACAAGCTGCCCACCAGTAAAATGCCCCACAAGGCCAGCAGCAGGTACTCGCGTGGACCAAACTTCAGAGCCAATTCGGACACCGCAGGAGCGGCCACCGCCAGCGCCAATATCCCCACAAAACCACCGTACACCGACACCACGGTGGTCAGGCCTATGGCCTGACCAGCCTCACCCCGTTTGGCCAAAGGGTAACCATCCAACCCCGTCGCGATGGCCGAGGGTGCACCCGGTATGTTCAGCAAAATGGCGCTGCGAGAGCCCCCGTACACACCCCCCAGGTAAATACCCGAAATCAGCGCCAAGGCGTGGTTCACGTCCCATTTGAAGGTGAACGAAATCAGGATTGACACCGCCATCGTGACCGACAAGCCGGGGATGGCGCCGATGTAAATGCCCGCGAACGTGCCAGCCGCTGTCAGCAACAGCATCTGGATGTCCAGCCAGGACATAAAAAAGTAGCCCACTGCGTCCATCATTTCAACACCTCCGGCAAATACGGGCCCACCAGGCTACCTTGTGGCAACACCACCGAAAACGCGGTCTGGAACACGATAAAAATCGCGGCCAGCACCACCGCACTGACCACCAGGTTCAAACCTATGCGCTTGCTGCCCAGCACCTGCATGGACAACAACAAAAAGAGGTAAGAGGCGACCAAAAACCCAATCACCTCCAGCAACAGCATGTAGGCCAGGATCAAGGCGGTGAACACCACCAACTGCATGGGCGCCAGCCGCCGCACAAAGGCTTGCACAACCCCCTCACCCGGTTGCAGGTCTGTGCGGGACTTGGCCGTTTTCACCAAACTCATCAACCCGGTGACCACCAATGCGGCCGAACACAACATGGGGAAAAACCCCGGCGACGACACCGATTCAAAACGGGAAATGCTGTAAGACATCCAGAGCATGAACACACTGAACGCCACCACCAGCACCAAAAAGGTCAACTCGCCGGGCATGCGGCTGTGTTGGGTGTGCATGAGGGGACTCCAAAAACAGACAAAAAAAGGCGCCACCGTGGCGGCGGCGCCTCGTTTTAAACGGGCGGTGACCCGCCCTTTACCGCTCAGGGCTTGGGAATGCCCAAGGTGGCGGGATCCACTTGGGCGGCGCCTGCACCTTGGTACAGCCACGCGGTGGTGGACTGGAACTTCTTGATGAAGGCTTCGGCTTCAGCACCGCTGATGTTCAGCATGGTGGTGCCACGGCCGGTCATCAATTCGCGGTATTTGGGGTTGTCACCCGCCTTTTTGAAAGCGGCCACCAGTTTGGCTTTCACGTCGTCCGGTGTTTCTTTGCGCACAAACACGCCGTACCAAGAACCCCAGGGCAGGTACTTGGTGATGCCTTTGAGCGAGGGGGCATCGGTGATGGGGGCGATGCTCTGGAAGGGCTTGCTGTCCACCACGGCCAAGGCCTTCAACCGACCCGCTTTAACGTGTTCAATCACGGCGCCCGAGGCGATAAAACCGATGTCCACGTGACCGCCTTGCAAAGCGGCGATGGCGGGGCCGTCACCGTCGAAAGGCACTTTGATCGTGTCAAACTTGGTCAAGCTGCCGATCATGGTGTTCATGGTGAAGGGCACAGTGCCCTGGCCGGCCAGGTACTGTTTGACCTTGTTGGGATTGGCTTGCACGTGGCTCAGCAAATCCTGCATGGTGTTCCAGGGGGCGTCAGGCTTGGCGACCAACAAAATGCTGTTGGCCATGGCGGCGATGTTGATGGGGTAAAACTTGTCGTAATCGAAGTTGGCTGTACCCATGACACGGTACAAGGCTTGGGGCTCGGCACCCATCAGCAGGGTGTAGCCGTCAGCGGGCTGCTGCAACACAAAGTTAGCACCAATGGCACCGGCTGCGCCGGGTTTGTTCTGCAACACGATTTTTTTGCCCAATGCCTCTTCGGCGTAGGGGGCGTAACCGCGCATGGCCACGTCGGTACCACCACCAGCGCCCCATTGGATCACCGCGGTCACGTCGCGTGCGGGGTAGGCCTGGGCCAGCGCCTGACCAGCCACCCCCAAGGTGGTGGCCACAGCCAGCGCGGCGCCGAGCAGTTGTCGTTTTTGAATCAGCATGTGCATGTCTCCTGCAGAAAAATGAAGTGGGGTTGCAAGACCGTCACCTCGGGGTTGAAAAAACACTCAAACCATTCCAAATTGCACCAACCGAGGATCTGATCCATGGTTCATTGTCCAGCAGGGTGCTGGCCGTGACTGTAGGGGCAGACCCCCGTAAACGCCACCAACCGGGGCGGTTACTCGATCAATCATCGAAACAATATGATCGTTTATCGATCATATCTAGGGTTAATACCAACTCCTTAAGAGGGGCGCTCGGCGGGATTGTGGCCAGCAGCAGGAGCGCTTGGGTGCATAAAAAGGCGAACAACAGGACGATTCATGCATGTTCACGTGGCGGGCGTTAACGCGTCTTTGACCGCAATGTAGGCGAACACCATACCGG
>JBEBBB010000071.1:0-4270 GCA_041158605.1 Pseudomonadota bacterium | reverse complement strand
CTGGTGAACCACCGTGGACTCGGAGACCAAACTGCTGCCCAACAGGCTCTTGAGCGAGCGCATCAAACGGCCCTCGTGCCCCCCTAGGTACAGCTGTACCGCTTCCCGCCCCACATGGGTGGTCAGTGTTTCGTTGTTGAAAAACACCGCCGTAGGCAAGGTGTGGTGCACCCCTTCCAGGGGCAACAGCTGCACACCGCCAGCGGCTGGAGCCCACGCCACAGCGGAGTTGGAGGTTCCAAAGTCTATGCCAAGGGTGCCGGGAAGAACTGCGGGCATGGGAATCGCGGGCAAAGCGGCGATTCTGCCCGTTTTTTAGCCCCCATCCGTGCGGCGAACCGCCGCGAATTTGTCCTCCATCTCGCGGCGCATGGCCCGTCGAATTTGGGCGGCCCCGTGGCGACGCACCTCATCGGGCGTGCTGGGCACCAAAGCGGGCACGGTGACGGGTTTGCCAGCGTCATCTACCGCGATCATCGTGAAAAAGCAGCTGTTCACATGGCGAACCACCTTGGCGCGAATGTCTTCGGCGACCACCTTGATACCCACCTCCATCGACGAGGTTCCGGTGTGGTTGACAGAGGCCAAAAACGTCACCAGTTCACCCACTTGTATCGGCTGGCGAAACATGACTTGGTCCACGCTGAGTGTGACCACATACCGACCCGCGTAGCGGCTGGCGCAGGCGTAAGCCACTTGGTCCAGGAGTTTCAAGATCGATCCCCCGTGCACCTTGCCAGAAAAATTGGCGGTGTCGGGGGTCATCAGCACCGTCATGGTGAGTTGGTGAGCAGGGAGGTCCATGGGCATGGGGTGGTGTGTTTCGGTTGACAATGCAAGCAAGGTGCCAGGCGCCCGAGCCTACACCAACCGCTACACCACACATGCAGACACACACACCACCTGACAAACCCTCTTTCTGGTTAACAGCGCTTTTGTTGGTGCAATTGGCCTACGGTCTTTTGGCCATGACCATCAGCCTGCCCTCCATGCCAAGCTGGATTGATACCTGGGACAGCCCCCCCGCCACCGTGCAGCTCACCTTCAGTGGGTTTGTGGTGGCGTATGGGCTTTTACAACTGCTGTACGGCCCCTTGTCTGATCGGTTCGGGCGCAAACCCCTGCTGCTGACAGGGCTGGCTGTGGCCGGAGCGGCTGCGATCTGGGCCGCCACGGCGGCGTCGTTGTGGGAACTGGTGGCGGCAAGGGTGTTACAGGGGGCGGGTTGTGCCGCGGGCATGGTGTTGAGCCGGGCCATGGTGCAGGACCTGTTCCAAGGCCCCCAACGCACCCAGGTGATGGCCTACATTGGCATGGCCATGGGGCTGACCCCGCCATTGGCCACCTTGGTGGGTGGACACTTGCACGTCCGGTTGGGCTGGGCCGCTAACTTTGTGTTGTTGGCCGGACTGGCCGCTTTGCTGCTGTTGGTGGCATGGCGTGTGGTACCGAACAACCGCCCCCAAGCGGTACACCCAGGGCACTGGTTGACGGGGATGTGGGTGTCTTATAGGCGCTTGGCCCAAGAGCCGGTATTTTGGCTTTATGTGTGGCTGCTGGGCATGACCACCGCCACGTTTTATGCGTTTTTGGGTGGGGCCCCCCAGGTTTTGGCGCAACAAGGCGTGGGACCAGAGCAACTCGGCTGGTACCTCATGAGCATTCCGTTTGCGTATTTTGTGGGCAACTACCTGACCACCCACCTGGTCGCAAAGTGGGGGGAGGACACCATTCTGGCGGTGGGCCAAGCTGGCACCTTGGCCGGCCTGGCACTGGTTTTGGGCTTGGCCTGGATGGGGGTCTCATCGCCGCTGGCCCTGGCACTGCCGCTGGTGCTCTTGGGCCTGGGGCATGGTTTGCTGGTCCCCCCTGCCCTGTCAGGGACCGTGGGGGTGGTGCCGGCGTTGGCCGGCGCAGCGGCCGCAGGGGCCGGCGTGATGCAGCAGTTGATGGGTGCGGTGGGCGGTTACACCGTGGGTTTGGTGGACCACGGGCAAGGGGCCGCTAGCCTGGGTGTGGTGATGCTCGTTTACGCCCTTGGTGCATCGCTGGCATTGGCTGGGCTCCTGTGGCGACCCCGGCAACTCCCCACGCAGGTCTGACCAGTGGTATTTAGGTACCCAGTTGTGCGGCCAAGCCGCTGAACCGTGGCAAACGTTGTTGGCTGGCCTGCGCCAACAAGCCGGGGGTGGGCTCCACCAGGGACAGGTGGGTTTTGGCCCGGGTCACAGCGGTATAAACCAACTCCCGGCTCAAACCAAGCTGCCCTTGGCCGGGCAGCACCACCACGGTATGGGCAAACTCCGACCCCTGGCTTTTGTGTATGGTCATGGCGTAACACGTCTCGACGTGCGCCAAACGCCCCACAGGCACCGATCGCAAAGTGGCTCCATCTGAGAAATAGACCCGCAACCGCCCGCTACCCGGCCCAGGCAACACCACACCCACATCCCCGTTAGAGACCGCCAAACCGGGCTCGTTGCGGGTCACCAGCACCGGCCGGCCGGTGTACCAGCCGGTGTTGGGCTGAACACAACCGGCACGGGCCAACCCCGCTTCCACCGCGGCATTTGTGGCACGGTCACCCCAAGGCCCCTCATGCACAGCACACAAAATGCGAAAGGTTTCATACGCCTCCAACACCGCATGCGCCCACGTGTGGTGCGCCGCCTCGGTCAAGCGCTCGGGATGGCTCTGTTCGCGGATGCGGTTCAGGTAGGTGGCATAACACGCTGGCGCGCCGGGCCGGCCTTGAACCGCCAGCGCCACCACCGCGTCGGGTGACACCGGTGCGGGTGCGCACCACACCCCCCCTTCTGGAGGGCGAACCAGCGCGGGCCAATCGTCAACCGCCCCTGTGTTGAGCGCCAGTGCCAAGCGCCCGATGTCCGAACCAAACCGCCGGCTGTGCCGCAACATGACCGTTTGTTGCTCCAACACGCCACCCACCACCGGTGCGGGCGGCAGGTCGGTGCCACAGGTTTGGGCCAGGTAAGCCCGGGTCGCCGCGCTGTACCGGGCCAGTGAAGCGTGCTGACAAACATCCCCCAACACCGACCCCGCTTCCACCGAGGCCAACTGGTCTTTGTCACCCAACAGCACCAAACGGGTGTGGGCTGGTAGGGCGCGCAGCAAAGCCGCCATCATCTCCAAATGGACCATGGAGGTCTCGTCGACCACCAACACGTCCAGGTCCAAAGGGTTGTGGGGGCCATGCCGGAACAATCGGGTATCGGGCCTGGCACCCAACCACGCATGGACGGTCCGTGCGGGGCCCATGTTTTGTGCCCACCCCAACAGGTCAACGTCTGCACCCAACCGGCCCTGAAGGTCGGTCAAGGCGTGGTCAATGGCACTGCGCAGGCGGGCAGCGGCCTTGCCGGTGGGCGCAGCCAACCCCACTTTTAAGGCTGCAGGATGGGGGTGGGTGGTGTGCACCAACGCCAGCAACCGGGCAGCGGTGTAGGTTTTGCCCGTACCGGGCCCGCCGGTGACCACGGTCACCCCCGATCGAAGTGCCAATGCACAGGCGATTTTTTGCCAATCCGGTGGGGACCCAGACACCGGCGCGGCCGGTGTGTCAAACAGCCGGTCCAACCAGGTGCGAACCACCGGCCCATCCACGGCGTGTGCTTGGACCGCCCGTTGGGCCAACAGCTGGGCCACCGCACATTCATCGACCCAGTGGCGGCGCAGGTACAACAAAGGATTGGAGACGGTACCGCCCAACACCAAAGGTTGCCCGGTATCGGGCATCCAGGCCATGGCCTGGGCTGGATCCAAACACCAACGCACCAAAGGGCTGGTTTGCAACACCGCCAAGCAAGCGGCCACACCTTGTGGCCAGACCAGGGGCAAAGGGGTGGAGGGAGTGCCCCCCGTCCACCCGGCGGGCCCCTGCTCCAACCACGGGCGCAAGGGCAGACACGTGTGCCCTTGCCCCTCAAAGCGGGTCAGCGCAGCCACCGCCACCAACAAGGCATCTGCAGCGCCTGGATCCCAGGCCGCCACTTGGGTGGCCATGGCCACATCCAGACGGGACAAACACCCTTCAGCAGCCCAAGCCCGCAAAGCGGCCAGCACGGCTGTGCTCATGTGCGCCCCCCTGCATCCAACAACAACCGGTCCATGTCTTGCACCCAAGCTGGGGTGGCAGGCCACAGGCTGACCCCACCACAAGCTCCTCGAACACCTCGGACAAACAGGTACACCGCACCACCCAGGTGGGTGGCCGGGTCGTACGCGGCACCCAATCGGCTTTGCAACAACC
>JBEBBB010000070.1:0-4552 GCA_041158605.1 Pseudomonadota bacterium | reverse complement strand
GTGTTCATCAAACGGGCATGGCGCAGGCCTGGCACGCGGCAGTATAGGCCTCAAAAAACCGCCACATGGCGCACCAGCAGCGCCGCCAAAACCCACATGGTGGTGGCGATCAGCCGGTCCAGGACGCGCCAGGCCCGCGGGCTGGCAAACCAAGGGGCCAGCCAACGGGCGCCGTAACCCAGGGCGCCAAACCACAGCAGGCTGCCGCAGCTGGCCCCGGCGATGAACCAGGGGCGCAAGGCGCCCGGTTGTTGGGCGCCGATGCTGCCCACCAGCAACACCGTGTCCAGGTACACATGGGGGTTCAGGAAAGTGAAGGCTGCGGCCTGTGCCAGCACGGCCCAACGGTTGCTGGCCGCTGACGATGTGGCCGCTTCCAGGCCTTGGTTGGCTCCCGCACGCCGCCACGCTTGCCAGCCGTACCACACCAAAAACACCACACCGGCCAGGGCCAAGGCCCGTGCCAGGCCGGGGTGGGCGCCCAGCGCTTGGGCCATGCCCAACACACCGGCGGCGATCAGGGTGGCGTCGGCCAGGGCGCAAAAGGCCACCACCGCCGTGACGTGCTCCCGGCGCAGGCCTTGGCGCAGCACAAAAGCGTTTTGGGCACCGATGGCCACGATCAGCCCCAGGCTCAAGGCCAGGCTTTGAAAAAAGATGGGGGCCACGGCGCCCCAGGTGTGTGGTGTGTTGAACATGGGCGCCATCATGGCTGGCGCGTCTGATCAAGACAAGCTACATTTTCTTATCGTCGTTAAGTTTGGCTAAACCATGTTGGATTACCCGTCGTTGGCGGCCTTGGCCGCGGTGGTGCGTGAAGGGAGTTTTGAGCGTGGCGCGCGGGCTTTGCACGTGACGCCTTCTGCGGTGTCGCAGCGTGTGCGGTTGCTGGAGGAGCGGGTGGGTTGTGCGCTGGTGGTGCGGGGCCAACCCTGTGTACCCACCGAGATGGGCCGCCGTTTGTGTTGGCACCTGGACCGGGTACAGGCGCTGGAGCACGACCTGCAAGGCGTGGTGCCCGCACTGGGCCCTTTGGGCACCAGCCGGATCAAGCTGCCGGTGGCCGTGAACGCCGACAGCCTGGCCACCTGGTTCGCCCCAGCGGTGGCAGCGTTCGCGGCCGATGCGCCGGTGTGGCTGGATGTGGCGGTTGACGACGAAACCCACACCGCGGATTGGTTGCGCACCGGGGCCGTGCTGGCCGCGGTCACGGCCAGCGCCCAACCCGCCACGGGGTGCAGCAGCCAAGCTTTGGGCGCGATGCGTTACCTGGCGGTGGCCAGCCCGGTTTTTGTGGCGCGTTACCTGGGGGCGGGCGTGAGCGCTGCGGCCTTGACGCAGGCGCCCAGTTTGGTGTTCAGCCCCAAAGACACCCTGCAGGCCCGTTGGGCCCGGCGTGTGTGCGGAAGGGCGGTGGATTTGCCCCGGCACACCTTGCCATCGCCCCAAGCCTTTGTGGTGGCCGCCTTGGCGGGGGTGGGGTGGGGCATGCACCCCGAGGCCTTGGTGCGGTCCCACCTGGCCCGTGGGGCCTTGGTGGAGTTGGTGCCCGATACCCCATTAGACGTGCCTTTGTACTGGCAACACGCCCGTTGGGGCGCTGGGTGGGTCGAGGGCTTGACCCAGCAGGTGGTGCAGGCGGCCCAGGTGGGTCTGCGTGCCAAGGCTGGCCGCAAACCCTGACGCGCGAGCGCTCAGACCACGGTCAGGCGCACATCGATGTTGTTGCGGGTGGCGTTGGAGTAGGGGCAAACCAAGTGGGCGCGCTCGACCAGGGTTTGCGCCGCGGCGCGGTCCATGCCGGGCAGGCTGACCGCCAGGTCCACTTCAATACCAAATCCCTGGGGAATGGGACCGATGCCCACCGTGCCTTGCACGCTGGCATCGGCGGGCATGGGCAGCTTGTCGCGGTGGGCCACAAACTTCATCGCGCCGATGAAACAGGCGCTGTAGCCCGCTGCGAACAGCTGCTCGGGGTTGGTGCCGGCGCCGCCCGCACCACCCAACTCGCGTGGGGTGCTGAGTTGCAGGTTCAGTTGTTGGTCGCTGGTGATGGCGCGGCCATCCCGGCCCCCGGTGGCGGTTGCGGTGGCGCGGTACAAAACTTTTTCGACAGACATGGCGTTTTCTTGGGTGGGTTGGTGTAGTGGGTTTATGGTTCACGGTTGAATTATATCAAGCTATTTAATAGCGTGCTATATAAATAACGAAGTCCAGGCACGGGTTCGCCTGTCAGCCCGTGTGGGCCTGCAACTGTTGGCGCAAACCGTTTACCCGTTGTTTGAGTTCGCGCAGTTCCGCCAGGTCGCAGCCCATGGCACCGAACAGGGCGGTCGGCACGGGCTTGGCTTGCACCCGCAAGGCGCGGCCGGCAGCGGTCAGGGTGATGATGACCTGGCGCTCGTCTTGGGCCGAACGCTGCCGCTGCACACGCCCGCCGGTCTCCAGGCGTTTGAGCAAGGGGGTGAGGGTGGCGGAGTCCAGCCCCAAGCGGTCACCGATGGCCGAGACGGTGAGGCCATCGTGTTCCCACAACACCAGCATCACCAGGTACTGGGGGTAGGTCAGACCCAGGGATTTGAGCAGCGGCCGGTAGGCTTTGTTGATGCCCAGCATGGTGGCGTACAGGGCGAAGCACAACTGGTTGTCCAGGGCCAGTGGGTTGTGGTCTGGGGCGGGTGTGGTGGGTTCGGCTGGTGCGGGCTTGCGGCTGGGCATGGGGTTGAGTGTAGCCAGTGCCGCGCCACTTCAGGTTGGGGTGGGGCTGGCCACCAGGGCGTCGAGTGTGGGTGGGTGGTCGTGGAACTGGTCGGCGATGGCCTTGAAATCCAGATGGATGCCCAGGAACGCGTCCAGGATGTCCGGGTCAAAGTGGCTGCCCCGCCCAGCGCGCATGATGTCCAGTGCCTGGTCGTGGGGCATGCCCGCTTTGTAAACCCGGTCGCTGATCAGCGCGTCGTACACGTCGGCCACCGCCATCAGGCGCGCGCCCAGTGGAATGGCCTCACCGGCCAGACCTTCGGGGTAACCCGAGCCATCCCATTTTTCCTGGTGTGACAGGGCGATTTCTTTGGCAGGTTTCAGGAAAGGAAGTTCGGCGCCCAATGAGCGTTCGGCCCTGGCGATGGATTCGTAGCCGATGGTGGTGTGGGTTTTCATGACCTCGAACTCTTCCGGGGTCAGACGGCCGGGTTTGAGCAGGATGTGGTCGGGTATGCCCACCTTGCCGATGTCGTGAAGTGGGGCCGATTTGTACAACAGGCGTATGGCGGCGTCGGTCAGTTCGCCCGAAAACCGGGGGTGGGTTTGCAAGGCCTCGGCCAGGCGTTTCACGTAACGCTGTGTGCGCAGGATGTGGTTGCCTGTTTCGTTGTCGCGGGTTTCAGCCATGGACGACAAAGCCAACACGGTCACGTCTTGTACGGCTTCGACCTCGCGGGTGCGGCGGGCGACCTCGGCTTCTAGGTAGGCGGCTTTGTCACGCAAAAAATCGGCAGACGCCTTTAACGCCAGTTGGGTGTGCACCCGTGCCAGCACGATGGGGGGGCTGATGGGTTTGGTGATGTAGTCTGCAGCGCCGAGCTCTAGGCCATGGGTTTCGTCTTCGACCTCGGTTTTGGCGGTTAAAAAAATGACCGGTATGTCGCGGGTGGTGGGGTCGGATTTGATGTGTTGGATGACGGTGTAACCATCCATGTCCGGCATCATGATGTCCAACAAAATCAGATCTGGGCGCGCGCCCCCTTGCAACAATTTGAGTGTGCGCTCGCCCCCGTTGGAGACCAGAACCCGGTAATCCGTGCGCAACAGCTCCGTCATCAGCGACAGGTTTTGTGGTGTGTCGTCCACGACCAAAACCGTCGGGCGGAGCGAAGATTCCTGTGTGGCGTTCATGTTGTGGTGTCCGGTGACAGGTCGTTCAGCAAAATCAAAGCAAGGTCAAAATCAAAACGGGCGATCGCGTTGAGCAACTGTTGTCCGCGTGTGCCCACCACACTGAGCAGCAAGGGGGCGTGTAGCAAAGCCCAATCTTGTGCGGTGACATCTCCGGACTCTAGCAGGGCTCTGAGCTCCTTGCAGGGGGTCTCCAGCAGGTGGTTGGGGGCAACAGGGGCCGTGGTGGCATGGGGCAGGGGGGGTGTGGTTTCGGTTGGGAGGAGTGGCTTGGTAGCCTGCACCCCCTGGTCGGATGCCGACTCTACCCAAGCGGTACACCAGAAGGTGCTACCGACACCCACAGTCGACTCCACGCCCACCTCGCCCCCCATGGCAGTGATGATTTGTTTCGCAATGGAAAGGCCCAGCCCGGCCCCACCGTACTGGCGTGTGGTTGAGGTGTCGGCCTGAACAAAAGGCTGAAACAGCCGTGCACATTGCTCGGCTGTCATGCCTATGCCCGTGTCGCTGACTTCAAACCGCAACAACAACTGGTTCCCCCGTTGCGTCTGAAGCCGTGCTTTGACATGGACCCTTCCTTGTCGGGTGAATTTGACAGCGTTGTTGGCAAAATTGACCAAGACTTGGCCCAAGCGCAATGGGTCACCGATCAACT
>JBEBBB010000069.1:0-4286 GCA_041158605.1 Pseudomonadota bacterium | reverse complement strand
TCAGGCTGCGGTTGGCCAAGAGGTGGTGGTGCGTGGCATGTGGGCCGGTGGGGCCCTGGCTGTATCCGACGCAGAGGTGCAACCCACCAGTGGTGCGGTGAACGGGGCGGCTCGGGTGGTGTTGCAGGGGTTTGTACAAGCCACCCGTTCCAATGGTATGGACATGGGTTACGCGTCCGTTGAATGGTCCCCTGGTATCGAGAGCGTGGGTGGGCGCTTGTCCCAGTTGCTGCCGGGCCAGCTGGTGGTGGTGTCTGGGCGCTGGGGGCCAGACCGGCGTGTGTTGGCCGATCGCATCGAATGGCGGCGATTGGGAGGGCGCGGCACCACGGCACCGTCAGACGACAACGCCCGGGGGCGTTCCGGGGACGATGGCGCCAGCGGTGGTGGCGACAGCAGTGGGCAAGGTCGGGGTCGCGGTCGTGGCCGGGGGCGCAGCGGGGGGTGACCAATTCCCGCCGTTATCGTGTTGGAAGAACGTGCCCACTGAAACAGGTTCTCATCCTCGAGAGCCTGTTTCAGGGCGGTGTTCGTGTAACCATGCTTTGAACGCGAGTGCCGCCGCGGACAGGCGTTTGCCTTGCGGGTAGACCACGTGCCAGCGGCGCATCAACGGAAAACCCTTCACGTCCAGTTGCACCAGCTCGCCCAAAGCCAGCTCAGAGACCACGGTGCTGGCCGATAACACCGCCAAACCCAGACCGCCTGCGACGGTTTGTTTGATGGCCTCATTGCTGCCCATTTCCATGCGGTTGCGCAGGGTGATGCCCTCCGCTTCAAAAAACCGTTCGGTGGTGAGGCGTGTTCCCGAACCCGGTTCACGCAGGATGAAGGGTTCTTGGGCGAGCTTTTGCGGTGTGATCCGTTTTTTGGCCGCCAGTGGGTGGGTGGGTGGCGCCACCATCACCAGGGGGTTGTCTGCGAACGCCTCGCTGACCACATCGAGGTGATCGGGGGGCTGCCCCATCACGTACAGGTCGTCTTGGTTGTGGGCCAGCCGTTGCAACAGCGTTTCGCGGTTGCCCACCAGCATGGCCACGTCTATGCCCGGGTGGGCCGCACAAAACCCCCCCAGCAGTTTGGGCACCGTGTACTTGACCGTGGTGAGGATGGCGACTTTGAGCTGCCCTTTTTCCATGCCTTGCAGGGCGGCCAGGTCTTGTGTGAGGCGCTCCAGCCGCGATTCGATATCGGCACAGGCTTCGGACAAGGTTTGCCCCGCTGCGGTCAAAAAGATCTTTTTGCCCAGTTGTTCAAACAAGGGTTGCCCCACGGTTTCCGACAGCTGTTTGACCTGCAAAGACAAGGTGGGTGGTGAGAGGTGCAGGCTGGCGGCAGCCCGGGCAAAGCTGCCTTGGCGGGCCACAGCCAGGAAGATGCGGAGCTGGTGCAGGGTGGCGTGGCGCAGAAGCATAGATTTATAAAAGTAAAACGTTATATTGTAAATATTTTACTTTTACAAAATGATTGATGGCCAGAAAATTCGCTTCAGTTCAGCCCACCATGCGGTTTGTTCCCCATGGACTGAGCCCAGCGATGTCAACCAACCCCGCCCAATTTGAGGAGCAAACATGGCCGTCAAAACCTACAACGCCGGTGTGAAAGAGTACCGAAGCACCTACTGGGAACCCCACTATGCGGTCAAAGACACCGACATCTTGGCGTGTTTCAAGATCACACCCCAGCCGGGCGTGGACCGCGAGGAGGTGGCGGCAGCGGTGGCTGCCGAATCGTCCACCGGTACCTGGACCACGGTGTGGACCGATTTGCTGACCGATTTGGACTACTACAAAGGCCGGGCCTACAAGATCGAGGACGTGCCCGGGGATGACAGCTGTTTTTACGCGTTTGTGGCCTACCCCATAGACCTGTTTGAAGAGGGGTCTGTGGTCAACGTGTTGACCTCATTGGTGGGCAACGTGTTTGGCTTCAAGGCCTTGCGCGCCTTGCGCTTGGAGGATGTGCGCTTCCCGATTGCGTATGTGAAGACCTGTGGTGGCCCACCCCATGGCATACAGGTGGAGCGCGACATCATGAACAAGTACGGTCGCCCTTTGTTGGGTTGCACCATCAAACCCAAGCTGGGTTTATCGGGCAAAAACTACGGCCGTGCGGTGTACGAGTGCCTGCGCGGGGGGCTCGACTTCACCAAGGATGACGAGAACGTCAACAGCCAGCCGTTTATGCGGTGGCGCCAGCGGTTTGACTTTGTGATGGAGGCGATAGACAAAGCGCAACGCGAAACCGGTGAGCGCAAAGGCCACTACCTGAACGTGACCGCGCCCACACCCGAAGAGATGTACAAACGCGCCGAATACGCCAAGGAGCTGGGCGCCCCCATCATCATGCACGACTACCTGACCGGTGGTTTGTGCGCCAACACCGGCTTGGCCAATTGGTGCCGCGACAACGGCATGCTGTTGCACATCCACCGGGCTATGCACGCGGTGTTGGACCGCAACCCGCACCACGGCATCCACTTCCGGGTATTGACCAAGGTGTTGCGCTTGTCGGGTGGCGACCACCTGCATTCGGGCACCGTGGTGGGCAAGCTGGAGGGTGACCGTGCGTCAACCCTGGGTTGGATAGACATCATGCGCGACAGCTTCATCAAAGAAGACCGCAGCCGTGGGATTTTCTTTGACCAGGACTGGGGTTCCATGCCAGGGGTTTTGCCTGTCGCTTCCGGAGGCATACATGTGTGGCACATGCCCGCGCTGGTCAATATTTTTGGTGACGATTCGGTGTTGCAGTTTGGTGGTGGCACCTTGGGTCACCCCTGGGGCAACGCCGCAGGGGCGGCGGCCAACCGGGTGGCCTTGGAGGCTTGTGTCAAGGCCCGCAACGAGGGGGTGGCCGTGGAAAAAGAGGGCAAAGCGGTGTTGACCGAAGCGGCCCAGCACTCGCCCGAACTCAAGATCGCCATGGACACCTGGAAAGAAATCAAGTTTGAGTTCGACACGGTGGACAAGCTCGACATCGCCCACAAGTGACCCATCAGCGTTTGAAAGGACACACACCATGACCATGCAAGACTACAGCAGCCGCCTGTCCGACCCGGCCAGCCGCAAATTCGAGACCTTTTCTTACCTGCCGGCCATGACCGATGCGGAGATCCGCAAGCAAGTGGAATACCTGGTCAAAAAAGGCTTGAGCCCCGCCATTGAACACACCGAGCCGCAGTACCTGATGGACTCTTATTGGTACATGTGGAAGTTGCCCATGTTTGGCGAGACCGATGTGGACAAGGTGCTGGCCGAATGCGAGGCTTGCCGCAAGGCCAACCCGGACAACCATGTGCGCCTGATCGGCTACGACAATTTTTCGCAGTCGCAAGGTGCATCGATGGTGATTTACCGCGGAAAGACCGTCTGAAAGAGGGGGCCTCATGAGCGACACACTGAACGCCTACCGGATTGCCACCCAACCGTACTACCGCCCCGTTGCCGATGAGGTGGAACTGTTCGAGGCTGCCTACTCGGTGCGCATGCCCATAATGCTCAAGGGGCCCACTGGCTGCGGCAAGACCCGTTTTGTGGAGCACATGGCTTGGAGGCTACACAAGCCCCTGATCACCGTGGCCTGCAACGAGGACATGACCGCTTCCGATTTGGTTGGCCGTTTTCTGCTGGATGCCCAGGGGACCCGGTGGCAAGACGGGCCGCTGGCCGTGGCGACCCGGTATGGGGCCATCTGTTACCTGGATGAGGTGGTCGAAGCGCGGCAAGACACGACAGTGGTGATACACCCGCTGACCGACAACCGCCGGGTGCTGCCGCTGGAGAAAAAAGGCGAGTTGCTCCACGCGCACCCGGACTTCCAGATCGTGATCTCCTACAACCCGGGTTACCAAAGCCTGATGAAAGATTTAAAACAGTCCACCAAACAGCGGTTTGGTGCGTTGGACTTTCAATACCCTGAACATGCCATTGAGGCCGAGATTGTGGCGCACGAAACCGGTGTGGTGGCCGACGTGGCCGACAAGCTGGTGGGCATTGCCGAGCGGGCGCGCAACCTCAAGGGCCATGGCCTGGACGAAGGTATTTCCACCCGCATGCTGATCTACGCGGGCAGCTTGATCGCGCAAGGGGTGTCGGCTCAAGCCGCCTGCCGCGTGGCATTGGTGCGCCCGATCACGGACGATCCAGATATGCGCGATACGCTGGATGCGGCGGTTGCCACCTTTTTTTGACGGCCATGAGCGCTCACCTGCAGGACCACACCGAGTGGATCGGGCAATTGGCCCCGGGCCCACGTGGGTTGTTGGAGCAAAACTGGTCCGATGC
>JBEBBB010000068.1:0-2592 GCA_041158605.1 Pseudomonadota bacterium | reverse complement strand
CGGGTTCAGCAGCATGTACACCGGGTCCACGCCATCGACCTGCACCCGCCCGTCGAACAGCGCGCGGGTGCGGTCGTAATCGCCCATGGCGATGGAAAGTTGCAAACGGGCCATGTGTGGGTGTTTCCGGTTCAGGGGGTTTTGGGCTTTTGCAGGGACTGCACCATGGGCAACCAACGGTCGGTTTCGCTGCGCACGTAGCGGGTGAAGGTGGCTGCGTCCCAGTCTTGGGACTGTATGCCCTCGGCCGCCATCATCTTTTGCATGCCTTCGGATTTCAGGCCCTTGCGGATCTCGGCGTTGATTTTGTCCACCAGCGCGGGGGGCATACCGGGGGGGCCGGACACACCAAACCAGGTGGTCGCCACCAGGTCGGGGTAACCTGCCTCGGTAAAAGTGGGCACGTCTGGCAGGTCGGGCATGCGGCGCTGGGCCGTCAGAGCAAACGCCTTTAACCGGCCCGATTTCACGTAGGCGTTGGCGGCGGTGAGGGTCACAACAGCGACGGGTATCTGGTTGCCCAGGAGGTCGTTGATAGCGGGGCCGGCACCTTTGTAGCCCACGTGGGTGTGGGTGTATTTGGCCTGCTTGGCAAACACCTCACCGATCAGGTGGGCGTGTGTGCCTTGGCCGGACGACCCCCAGCTCAGCCCATCCTTGTTTTTCTGGGCGTAGGCCACCAGTTCTTGCAGGTTGTTGGCAGGGAAGCTGGGGTGGGCCACCAGGATCAAAGGTGGGCCGCCCAGCAGCGCGATATGGCTGAAGTCGGCCAGAGGGTCAAAGGCTTTGTTCTCGGCCAAGGCGATCACGTGGGATGCGATGCCCGACACCACCAGCGTGTAGCCATCGTTTGGGCTTTTGGCCACCTGGGCCGAACCGATGGTGCCACCCGCACCCCCTTTGTTCTCCACCACAAAACTTTGTTTCAAAGCGGTTTGCAACTGCTGGGCGATGCCGCGGCCCAAAGTGTCGGACGAACCGCCCGCCGCAAAAGGCACCACGATCTTGACCGGCTTTTGGGGCCAGTCGGCGGGGGCGTTTTGGGCGTACGCGCCCCAGGCAAAGGTACCCGCCAAAGCGGCGGTGGCAAGTTGGCGCAGCATGGATATGTCTCCGTTGGGGTGTTGTTGAAAGCGCTGAGTGAATGCTATCATCGTTCCGTCTATGGGAAAACTGTTCCTTTATACGGAACAACTCAACAAACACAGGAGACCGCATGCTCAGACCCGAACAGAACAAACTGGTGACCGAAACCAACAGTGGCACCCCCATGGGCGAGTTGTTTCGCCGCTACTGGTTGCCGGCTTTGCTGTCGGAAGAACTGCCCACGCCCGATTGCCCGCCCGTGCGCTTGAAGCTGCTGGGCGAGCGCTTGGTGGCCATCCGAGACACCGAGGGCCGCCTGGGCGTGATGGACGAGTTCTGCGCGCACCGCGGGGTGTCGCTTTGGTTTGGTCGCAACGAAGAAGGTGGGTTGCGCTGCCCTTACCACGGCTGGAAGTTTGACGTGACCGGCCAGTGCACCGAGGTGCCTTCAGAAGACGAGGGCAGTGCGTTTTGCAAGCGCATCAAGCTCAAGGCCTACCCCCTGGTGGAGCGCGGCGGTGTGATCTGGATCTACATGGGCCCACCCGAGCAGCAACCCCCATTGCCCGAGTGGGAGTTTGCGACCGTGCCCGACGCACACCGCTTTGTGACCAAACGCATCCAGATCTGTAACTGGCTACAAGCCCTGGAGGGTGGCATCGATTCCAGCCACGTGTCCTTCCTGCACAGCGGTGGGCTCAAGACGGACCCGCTGTTCAAGGGCGCCAAGGGCAACGAGTACAACATGAACGACCTTCGACCCAAGTTCGAGGTGGTCGAAGGTGACGCCGGCCTGTTCATCGGCGTGCGGCGCAAGGCGGAACCGGGCCACCTGTACTGGCGGATCACGCCTTGGGTGATGCCCTGCTTCACCATGGTGCCCCCCCGCGGAGACCACCCGGTCCACGGCCATTTCTGGGTACCCATTGACGACGAGAACTGCTGGGCTTGGAGCTTTGACTACCACCCCACCCGCCCACTGAAAGACAGCGAGGTGGAGGCCATGCGCAACGGTGGCGGCATCCACTGCAAATACGTGCCGGGCACTTACACACCCTTGGCCAACCACACCAACGATTACCTGATGGACCGCGAGAAACAGCGCACCGGCGAGTTGTACAGCGGCGTCGAGGGCATTGCCATCCAGGACGCGTCGCTGCAGGAAAGCATGGGGCCTATTGCCGACCGCACACGCGAGCACCTGACCGGCACAGACAAAGGCATCGTACAAACCCGCCGCAAGCTCATTGAAGCGGCCCTGGCTTTGGCCGAACGGGGCGAGGTTCCCCCTGGCACCCAACCTGTGGAGCAGCGGGTGCGTTCGGTGGCCATTGTGTTGCCCGACAACCAGCCGTTTTACGAAGCCGCCCGTGAGGCGCTGCGGGCCGAGCCCGGCAAACCGCACGCCAGCGTATGACACACACCCTGGCCGCGGTGGCGGTGGCGCCCGGCCACACCCAGGTGCAGACGTTACCTTTGCCGGACCTAGAGCCGTGGTCGGGTTTG
>JBEBBB010000067.1:0-7887 GCA_041158605.1 Pseudomonadota bacterium | reverse complement strand
GTCCGCTTATGATGGCCGCCAGTGTAGCCGCCAGGTGGTGGCGATGGGGGACCTGCTGTGCTGAACCGACTCAACGCCATCTACCCGGTCCGTTACACCGCCTTGGGGTTGGCGGTGCTGGGCTGGATGCTCAGCCTCTTCACCTGGGTGGGGTTTGGTGTGGGGGGCTGGTGGTGGTGGGTGTTCACCGCCTTGTGCGCGGTGGGGTTGCGCGACCTGACCCAGCCGCACAGCGCCGTGCGCCGCAACTACCCCATCATTGGCAACCTGCGCTTCATGCTGGAAAAAATCCGGCCCGAGATCCGCCAGTATTTTTTGGAAAACGACACCGAGGCCACGCCGTTTTCGCGCTCACAGCGGTCCCTGGTGTACGCCCGTGCCAAAAACGACACCGACAAACGGCCCTTTGGCACGCAGCTGGACGTGAAAGCCGAGGGCCACGAGTGGATCAACCACTCGATCGCACCGACCACCCTGGACGGCCACGATTTCCGGGTGTTGGTGGGCGGCCCAGCCTGCACCCAGCCCTACGACGCCAGCGTGTTCAACATCTCGGCCATGAGTTTTGGGGCCCTGAGCGCCAACGCCATCCAGGCCTTGAACGCGGGCGCGCAACAAGGGCGTTTTGCCCACGACACGGGCGAGGGTTCCATTTCCAGCTGGCACCGTGTGCACGGGGGTGACCTGGTCTGGGAGATCGGCTCTGGCTACTTTGGTTGCCGGGATGACCAGGGCCGGTTTGACCCCGAAAAATTCCGTTTCAACGCCCTGGACCCCCAGGTCAAGATGGTCGAGATCAAGTTGAGCCAAGGGGCCAAGCCCGGCCATGGCGGGGTGTTGCCTGGCCCCAAGGTCACGGCTGAAATCGCCGAGGCGCGGGGCGTGCCGGTCGGGCAGGACTGTGTGTCTCCGGCCGGGCACAGCGTGTTTTCGACACCGGTGGAGCTGTTGCAATTTGTGGCCCGTTTGCGCGACCTGTCGGGCGGCAAACCCACGGGTTTCAAGTTGTGCATAGGCCATCCCTGGGAGTGGTTTGCCATCGCCAAAGCCATGGTGTCCACGGGCATCACCCCGGATTTCATCGTGGTCGATGGGGCCGAAGGTGGCACCGGCGCCGCCCCGCTGGAGTTCACCGACCACGTGGGCATGCCCTTGCAAGAGGGGTTGGTGCTGGTGCACAACACGCTGGTGGGGGTGAACCTGCGCGACCGGGTGCGCATTGGCGCCTCGGGCAAAATCGTCAGCGCCTTCGACATCGCCCGTGCCATGGCCTTGGGAGCCGACTGGTGCAACAGTGCGCGCGGGTTCATGTTTGCGTTGGGCTGCATCCAAGCACAGGCTTGCCACACCGGCCACTGCCCCACCGGGGTGACCACCCAAGACCCGGTGCGCCAACAGGCCCTGGTGGTGCCCAGCAAAGCCACCCGGGTGTTCAACTTCCACCAAAACACCCTCAAGGCGCTGCAGGAACTGGTGCAGGCGGCGGGTTTGCGGCACCCCAGCGAGATCAGCGCCCAACACATTGTGCGCCGGGTCACCGCCCAAGAGGTGCGCGTGTTGGCCCACCTGCTGCCTCACATGACACCGGGTGCGTTGTTGGGCACGCTAGAAGCCGACCAACACCCCGTTTTCCAGCGCTACTGGCCCTTGGCCAGTGACAAGCACTTTCACCTTTAATTCAGCTTAATAACCACAAAAAAAGTGTGGTTATACTGTGGTGCAGGCCGCATCGTTGTGGTGCACAGTAACAGGAGACCCCACCCATGACCCCTGCGCAGGGCACCGGATCAGCCGCTAAACGCCATCTTGATGGCGGTTTTTTTGCCCACCATGGCCTTTGGGCACCAGGCGTGCGTTTGTTCCGTACCCTGCGTTTTGTCTCCAAAGCCTTGATCATCTCTTTGGCTTTTATGGTGCCCATGCTGGGTTTGCTGGGCTGGTTGCTCAATGCCCAAACCCAAAACGCCCGACAAGACCGCATGGACGCCACGCGGCAACACGTGGAAGTGGCCCATGGCTTGTTGGTGTGGGCCCACGCGGAAGAAACGGCGGGGCGTTTGAGCCGCGAAGCGGCCCAACAATGGGCGGCGCAGGCGGTGTCCGGTTTGCGCTACGACAAAACAGAGTACTTCTGGATCAACGACATGGTGCCCAAGGTGGTGATGCACCCCACCAACCCCAAGCTCAACGGGCAGGACGTGAGTGGACTGAAAGACCCGAATGGCTTGGCCTTGTTCAAGGCCTTTGTGGACACCGTGCGGCGGGATGGTCAAGGGTTTGTGGCCTACCAGTGGCCCAAACCGGGCAGTGACAAACCCGTGGACAAGTTGTCCTATGTGAAGGGTTTTGATCCATGGGGTTGGGTGATCGGGTCGGGGATTTATGTCGATGACCTGCGCGGGGAACAACAACAACGCTGGGCCATGGTGGGCACGGTAACTTTGGTGGCTTTGATCGTGGCGGGTTATTTGTTTTTGAGTTTTTACCGCGTCATGGATGGGGGCCTAAAAGAAACCCGCCGCCACCTGCGCGCCATGACAGATGGGGACCTGACCACATCACCATCACCTTGGGGCAATGACGAGGCCGCCCAATTGATGTTTGAACTGCGGGCCATGCAGGACTCACTTCGCCAAATGGTTCAGCGGGTGCGCCTTTGCAGCGACGAGATCTTGCGCTCCAGCAACGAAATCGCGACAGGGGCCATGGACCTGTCCAGCAGAACCGAACAGGCAGCATCCAACTTGGAGCAGTCTGCGGCGTCCATGGAAGAGATCGCCGCAACAGTCAACACCTCCGCTGAGCACACCCGCAACGCCTCGCACATCGCGCAGCGCAATGCGGTGGTGGCAAAGGACGGCGGGCAGGTGATGCACGAAGTGGTACGCACCATGGATGCGATCAAAGCCTCATCGGCCAAGATCGGTGAAATCATTGGTGCGATTGACGGCATCGCCTTCCAAACCAACATCCTGGCGCTGAATGCTGCCGTGGAAGCCGCCCGCGCGGGTGAACAAGGTCGGGGGTTTGCGGTGGTGGCCGGAGAGGTGCGCATGCTGGCCCAACGCAGCGCTGAAGCCGCCCGCGAGATCAAAGGCCTGATCAACAGCAGCGTGGGACAGGTGGCCTCGGGGTCGGAAGTGGTGCGCAAAGCGGGTTCCACCATCGATGACATCGTGCAGTCGTCCGAGCGGGTCAACCAGTTGCTCGGTGGGGTGGCCACGGCCGCTGGGGAACAAAGCGGTGGCATACAACAAATTGGCCAAGCGGTTCAAGACCTGGACCGCATGACACAACAAAACGCAGCACTGGTCGAAGAAACCGCCGCAGCGGCATCGGCACTCAATGGGCAAGCCCAGACACTGTCGGCCGAAGTGGCCCGTTTTAAGCTGCCGGCTTGATCGGTCAGGAAGGTGCGGGGCCACGGTCCCCTGCGGGACCGTTCAAAGCGGCATGGTGGGCTGACCCAAATTCAGCCGCAGGCACGGGTCTGCCATAACCAAACCCTTGCACGTGGGGGCACCCAGCAGTCGCCAAAAAACGCGCTTGGTCGGCTGTTTCCACCCCTTCGGCCACCCGCTCCAAACCCAGGTGATCGGCCAAAGCCACGATGGCCTGGATGATCGCCTCATCACCTTGGCCCTGGCCAATCCCGACCACAAAAGCCCGGTCGATTTTGAGTTTGTCCAAAGGCAGGTTCTTGAGGTAGGCCAAGCTGGAATAGCCCGTTCCAAAATCGTCAACCGACAGTTTGATGCCCAGGCCCCTCAGTGCCTCAAGGGTTCTCAGACCCGGTCCACCAGCCATCAACGCCGACTCTGTGATTTCCAACTCCAGCCGCTGAGGGGGCAAACCCGTTTCAGACAACACCTGCTGCACCTGCTCCACCAAACCCGGTCGCTCGATCTGTTTCGGGGAAAGGTTGACCGACAGGCGGGGCAACACCAACCCCTCCCGCTCCCAAGCCACCACCTGTTGGCAAGCCTCACGCAACACCCACAAACCCAAGGCCAATATAAAACCCGTGTCTTCAGCCAGGGGAATGAACTGGGCTGGAGGCACCGGACCCAAAGCCCGGCTGTTCCAACGCACCAACGCCTCTGCACCGGTGATATGGCCGTCGGGTGTGTGCACCTGGGGTTGGTACACCAGCGACATCTCGTTGTACACCAACGCATCGCGCAAAGACCGGTGCATGTTCAGCCGCGCCAAGGCCAGGGCGGTCATGTCGGGTGTGTAGTGGCAGATGGTGTTGCGCCCCTGCCGTTTGGCCCTGTACATGGCGGTATCGGCATGGCGTACCAACAGATCGGCGGCGTCGCCGTCTTGGGGGTAAACGCTCACCCCCACGGTGGCCGTGATCAACAATTCCGTGGGCCCCACCACAAACGGGGTGCTCAGGGTTTCGCAGAGCTGCTGGGCCAAGGCCAGAGCCCCCTCCAATGACGGTATGCCTCGCCGAAAACACACAAATTCGTCAGCCCCGACACGGGACAGGTTGTCGTGCAAGGTCAAGCGGTTGGCCAACCGTTGGGCAACCGCTTTTAACAAGTCGTTCCCCACCTGGTGGCCCAACGAGGTGTTGACGTTTTCAAAATGGTCAAGGTCTATGTAAATCACGGCGACCTGTTGGCCCGCAGCCGCTGCTGCGGCCAGACCATCTGTCAGCAAGTCGATCAAGGCCAACCGGTTGGGCAGGCGGGTCAAGGGGTCTTGGTGGGCCAAATGGCGCAGGCGGCTCTCCGCAGCCTCGCGCTGGGTGATCTGGTCTGACAGTTGCTGGTTGACTACCTCTAGGGCATGGGTTCGTTCCAACACCCGGGCATCCAACTCCCGGTTGGTGTCGGCCAATGTGCGCTCTTGGCCTTGGATGATGTGGTGCGCGCGCCTAACCACCAACCATTGCAAACCCAACAAAAACACCAGAACGGCCAACACACCCCAAGCGGCTTGGTAGAGCCGCTGATCCAGTGCTTTTAAAGCGGGGGTGACATCCTGGTACACCTCCAACACACCCAGAACCGCATTGTCAGGATTGTGTATGGGGATGTAGCTGGAAATGACATCCAAGTCGGCGATCACCCTGTCAAACGCATCAAAATGGTCCCGGTGTGTGAGGTCTGACACGGGGGTGTTGTTCAACGCACCGAGAAACCCAGGGTTGCCGCCTTGGTCTGCCCCCACCTGCCGCAAATCACTGGAATACAAGGTGATGCCTTGGCGGTTGTAAACCTTCACCTTGACCACTTGGGTACCCGCCATCAGCCGCTGGACGTCGGCATCGAGCGCTGCCAACTGGGGTGAGCGCCGGTGTTGCAGGATGCTATCGCCACCCATGCTCAACAAAAACGGACCATGCCGAGGCCACAAGGTGTTCTCAAACACGTGGGTCATCGCCTCGTTGTGTTGCTCGGCCATTTGCACGATTTGCGCCACGGTGAAGCGGTGGTAAACCCACCCCAGAGCCACTGCTGCCGCCACAAACAAGGTGGCACTGGTGAGTAAAAAGTAGCGGGGCAGGTTGAACATCCGGCGTTGCCCAAATGGAAAAGGGATCAGCCCCGCATCAGCCGTTCGATCTCGTCGGCCTGAACCGGTACACCACGGGTCAGCAGGTGGCAGCCTTGGGCCGTGACCACCGCATCGTCTTCGATGCGGATGCCGGTGTTCCAAAAACGTTCAGGCACGTCATCGGCAGGCCGGACGTACAGACCCGGCTCAATGGTCAACACCATGCCGGGGCGCAGGATGCGGCTGGGCCGGTCTTTAATGGTTTCCCCACTCAAGGGGTCGCGGCGTTCGCTGACCTGGCCCAGCTCGGTGGGCTCCACGTAGCTGCCACAGTCGTGCACATCCAATCCCAGCCAATGCCCGGTGCGGTGCATGTAGTGGCGGAAGTAGTGGCGCTGGGCAATCACGTCGTCCACCCCACCCACCTTGTGGCGGTCCAGCAAGCCCAGGTCCAGCATGCCCTGGGCCAACACACGCACCGTGGCATCGTGGGGATCGACAAAACGGGCGCCCGGTCGGGTGACGGCCACTGCGGCCTCTTGGCTGGCCAGCACCAGGTCGTACAAAGCGCGTTGGGGGCCTGTGAACCGGCCATTGGCGGGGAAGGTGCGGGTGATGTCACTGGCGTAGCCGTCGAGTTCACAACCGGCATCGATCAGCACCAGGTCACCATCGCGTACGGGTGCCGCATCGGCCCGGTAGTGCAGGACACAGGCATTGGCACCGGCCGCCACGATGCTGCCGTAGGCGGGGGCCTGGGAACCGTGGCGCCGGAATGTGTGCAACAACTCGGCGTCCAGGTGGTATTCGCGCACGTCTTCCCCGGCGCGCAACATGGCAGCACTGCGCTGCATGGCCCGGATATGGGCTTCAGCGCTGATATCCGCCGCCCGTTGCATGGTGGCGATTTCGTGGCTGTCTTTGATGAGGCGCATCTCGTCCAACAAGGCACACAGGTCGTTTTGCTGGCCTGGGCACAAAGCCCCATACCGCACGCGGGCGCGCACCTTCTGCAACCAACCGTCCACCTGGCTTTCCAACCCAGCATGGGTGGCGAAGGGGTACCAGACGGCCTGGCGGTTTTCCAGCAGGTCCGGCAAGCGTTGACCCAGTTCGGTGACCGGGTAGGCCTGGTCCACGCCCAACACGCCAGGGGCCGCCTCGGGGCCCAGGCGGTAACCGTCCCAAATTTCCCGCTCCAGGTCTTTGGGGTTGCAAAACAGCGTGGTTTGCCCCTCGCCGGTCAACACCAACCAAGCCTGGGGTTCGGTGAACCCGGTCAGGTAATAAAAGTAGCTGTCAAAGCGATAGAGGTGGTCGCTGTCGCGGTTGCGGGGGCGTTCGGGGGCGGTGGGCACGATGGCCACCCCGCCAGGGCCCAGTTGGGCGGTCAGGCGGGCCCTGCGGTCGGCGTACAGCGCTTGGTGGGGAATGGGGTTCATGCCCCCATTATTGTGGGATTGGGTGGTTTGTGGTGACATCAGCGTTCAAGCCCGCCAACCGCTCAGGGGTGCCCACATCGGTCCAAGGGCCGGTGTAAAGCGTTGCAGTGACCAGATCCCTGTCCATGGCTGCGCGCAACAGTGGCCCCAAAGCCGCCCGAACACCCTCTGGGTTGCCCGGCGGGATGGGGCACAACGGGGGTTCAAAAAACGCCCGCTTGTACAGGCCTATGGTGCTGTAGGTATAGCGTGGCGCCGGGTCGTTGGCGGGCAGGTTCAAGGCCTGGCCATCGGGTGCCAAGCCAAAGTCACCGCGCGGGTTGTGTGCCGGATTGGGCACCAACCACAGGTGGGCCAGGGCGGGGCTGGCGGTGAAGGCCGCCACCTGGGTGGGGTCGAACACAAAGCCGGGCGCGTAGACATCGCCGGCCAGCACCCAAAACACCTCCGCCAAACGGGGCAGGGCCCGGGCGATACCGCCTGCGGTTTCCAAGGCACCACCAAAATCCCGGCCTTCCATCGAGTAGGACAAGGCCATGCCCTGGTGGCTGTTGCCCAGTTGGCTGGGCAGTTGCTCTCCCAACCAAGCGGTGTTCAACACCGTGTGCCTGACACCCGACGCGGCCAACGCGTCCAAGTGCCACGCCACCAAAGGTCGCCCTTGCACGGGCAACAGGGGTTTGGGCGTGTGGTCTGTCAGGGGGCGCATGCGCTCGCCGCGGCCTGCGGCCAGCAGCAAGGCTTGCGCCGGGGGGAGGGGTGTGGTGGGGGGCTGGACCATGCCGCGATTGTGTGCGAAAGTGCCTCGTTGGAGGAACCATGGCACGCGTCAGCACCTATCTCAACTTTGCCGGCCAGACCGAGGCTGCGTTTGTGTTTTACCGCTCGGTGTTCGGCGGTGAATTTCTAGGCCCCATCCACCGCATGGGTGATG
>JBEBBB010000066.1:0-4858 GCA_041158605.1 Pseudomonadota bacterium | reverse complement strand
ACGGCCAGGGTTGGCGCCGGTCAGGGCAGCAACAGCGATGCTGGCCACGTAACGGCTGGTGGAGGATGCAGAGCCACAGGTGGTCAGGTCAGCGGAAGCGCCGCCGGTTTGGACCAGCTCGGTCACACAGGTGCGGGCGCTGCTGGCAGCCAACACGATTTCAGAAGCACGTGCACGTGCGGTGTAATCTTGGTAAGCCGGCAAAGCCACGGCAGCCAAAATACCGATGATCGCGACCACGATCATCAGTTCGATCAAGGTAAAACCTTTTTGAAGGGTTTTTTTCATGGACAGACTCCTGAGTAGGTTGAGATTCACATCCTCCCCCGCAGCAGCACTGTTGTGCACAACGACCTCAGGAGGACTTGGAAGTGATTATTCACCAAAAATGTGACACCGCAAGGCCGACTGTCGCACTTTTGAGACCACTTATCACTTGAATTCTCGCTGCACAGCGTTTGAAACCCCGTTGTTGGGGTCGTTTTTGCCACTTTAAGCCCATGCTGGACCGTGTAGACCTTTTCTCCTTTGTGCGCCACCTGGTGGCCGATGTGTTGCTGCTGCCCCCGGGTCAAAACCTGGTGTTGTACGGCCTGTTGGGCGTGGTGTGGATGTGGTGCCGTGGTGGGCGGCTGCGCCAGTGGTGTGGGTGGGGTTTGGTGCTCAATACCCTGGTGCTGTATGCCCTGTCGGCCCCTTGGCTGGCGGTGGGTTTGGTGAGGTGGGTGGAAGGGCTGGCGCCCCCGCCTTTGCCGGCTGTGTACCTGGAGCGCAAGGTGCTGCCAGCAGATGGTGACTGGGACGCTGTGGTGGTGCTGACAGGGGGGGTGCGGTTGCAGACGCCCGAATACGGCAACCGGCCCTTGCCCAACGATGCGTCGGCCCAGCGCCTGCACTACGCCGAGCGGTTGGCCCAGGCCCAGGGACTGCCTTTGTTGATCGCGGGAGGGGGGCCGTTTGTGGCGGGTGGGGGTGTGTCTGAGGCCGCTGTGTTGGCCCAGGCGGTGACCCGCCTCCCTGCCGATCGGGTCTGGCAAGAGGGGGTGTCGGTCAACACCGAGGCCGCCCCCATCGAAATCCAAAAACGACACCCGCAGGTGCGCCAAGTGTTGTTGGTAAGCGACACCACACACCTGGTGCGCGCCGTGCCTTTGTTTGAGAGGCAAGGGTTTGTGGTGCTGGGTGCCCCCACGCGTTACGCCAATGTGGACGCAGACACGGCCTTTGCGGCCTTGCCCACGGCCGCCACCTTGGCCGAAAGCCGCCGGGCTTTGCACGCTTTGTGGGGTTGGCTGGCCATGCACGTGCCCCGCTTGTAGCGGGGTTGGTGTGGCGGTTGGCACACAAACTGCGATACTGCAGGCCATGCTGGGCCAAGTCTTGTTGATTGAAAGCCACAACGCGAGCGCCGCGGACTTGGTCCGCGAGGTGCACGCCCAGGGTTTGGCGGTTGATTTGGTGGCTTGCAGCGGTTTGGCGCAGGCCCGTTTGTGGTTGCAGCAACACCAACCCGATTTGGTGGTGTTGGATTTGCAGTTAGCGGACGGGTCGGCCTTTGATCTCTTGCCCCTGCTGGGGGGCTGTGGTGCGCTGGTGCTGGTGACTGAGGGCCAGGAAGCCGATGCGGCCCGTGCCATGCGCGCGGGTTTTTTGGACTACACCATCAAAGACACTGGGCGCCGGTTTTTGCAGGTGTTGCCGGCGCAGATCCAGGCGGCCTTGGAAAAGCGCGAGTTGCAACGCCGTTTGACCGATCAGGCCACCTGGGCTGAATTGGCTCTGGGGGCCGCCGATGTGGGCCTGTGGGACCGGGATTTGCTGACCGGTGAAACGGTGGTGGATGACCGCTGGTCGGCCATGTTGGGCTACCACACCGGTGAGCTGCCCGTGGGGCGCGACACCTGGCAAGAGGTTTTGCACCCCGACGACCGCCTCCTGGCCGAGCACAGGCGGCAGCTGTTGCTCAAGGGCGATATCGATGTGCTCGACATGGAGGTGCGGCTGAAGCACCGCGATGGCCATTGGGTGTGGGTGCACAGCCGCGGCAAAGTGGTGGAGCGGGGCGCCCAAGGACAGCCCTTGCGTTTGGTGGGGACCCACACCGACATCACCCTGCGCAAACACACCGAAGAAGCCAATGCCCGCCAACACCGTTTGCTGCGGGCGGTGTCCCGGGCACAAGCGTTGTTTATTTCCAGCGCTTCTAGGCATGAGGTGTTTGCCGATCTGCTAGAAGAGTTGCTCGATGTGACCGAAAGCGAGTACGGTTTTGTGGGGGAGATCAAACAGGAGGTGGGGGAGGCTCCCTACCTGTTGATACACGCCATGACCGATATTTCTTGGGACGCGGCCTCCAGGGGCAAGTTCGAAGAAGCCAAGGCCGGTGGTATGGCCTTTAAAACCGCCAACTCTTTGATTTCGGCGGCCCTGGTGGCGGATGGCCCCGTGATCGCCAACAACCCTGCCACCGACCCGCGCAGCGCGGGGTTGCCCAGGGGCCACCGGCCCATGTGTGCTTTTTTGGCCCTGCCGGTCCAATTGGATGGGGTGAATGTGGCCTTGGTGGGGCTGGCCAACCAACCGGGTGGTTACAGCGAAGCCGATGCGGCGTTTTTGCAACCCTTGCTGACCGCCATCGCCCAAATTTTTCGGGCGTGGCGCATGGAGGCGGAGCAGTGGCAGGTGCAGGCTGCGCTGGAGGAGGGTGAACACCGCCACCGTGAGCTGGCAGACCACCTCCGGGCGATTTTGGGCGCATTGCCCGATCCCTTGTTTGAGATCGATGCCCAGGGGTGCTACCGCTACGTCAGCTGCACAAAACCCGAATTGCTGACCCGGCCCGCTGAACAATTGCTGGGTCGCCATTACAGCGACGTGTTGCCCCCTGACGCCGCCGAGCAGTTGCGTTTGGCGGTGACAGAGTCATGGTCCAAAGGGTCCTCTGTAGGGCGCCAGTACCACTTGGAGCTGCCTGGGGGGGACCGGTGGTTTGAGTTGTCGGTCGCGCGCAAACCCGGTGATGGCGCTGAGGGCGGGGTGGTGGTGTTGGCCCGGGATGTGAGCCAACGCAAACGCGCGGAGGCCGAGATCGAGCGCTTGGCGTTCCATGATGTGTTGACGGGTTTGCCCAACCGCCGTTTGTTGCTGGACCGTTTGGCCATGGCCATAGCCGGTGCGGTGCGCCATGGGCAGTTGGGGGCTCTGTTGTTCATCGATTTGGACAACTTCAAGGACCTGAACGACACCCTGGGCCACGACCACGGTGACCAGTTGTTGCAACAAGTGGCCCAGCGTTTGCGTATGGTTTTGCGCGAAGCGGACACAGTCGCCCGCCTGGGTGGCGATGAGTTTGTGGTGATGCTGGAGGGCTTACACCCAGACCCTGGAGCCGCCGCCGTGGAGGTGGAGCAGGTGGGGCGCAAGGTGGTGTCGGCATTGAACGAGCCCTACACCTTGCGTGGGCGGGTCCACAACTCCACCCCCAGTGTGGGTGTGGCCTTGTTTGGACAACCCGGCGACACGGTAGACGAGTTGCTGAAACGGGCCGATTTGGCCATGTACCGCGCCAAAACCGAGGGCCGCAACACCTTGCGGTTTTACGACCCCGACATGCAAGACAGGGTGTTGCAACGCGCCTTGATCGAAGCCGACTTGCGGGTGGCCTTGCAGCGTAACGAGCTGCGTTTGTTTTTTCAACCGGTGGTGGACGATGCGGGGCACATCGTGGGTGCCGAGGCCCTGGTGCGTTGGGCGCACCCCGAACGGGGCATGGTGTCGCCGGCAGCGTTTGTACCGGTGGCCGAACAAACGGGCTTGATCTTGCCGCTGGGACGGTGGGTGCTGGGTGAGGCCTGTCGGCATTTGGGGGCTTGGTCCAGCGACCCGCTGCGCCGTGACTGGTCTTTGGCGGTGAATGTGAGCGCCCGTGAGTTCCGGCACGCGGATTTTGTAGCGCAGGTGGTTCAGGCCATGCAGGCCCATGGCGTGCAGCCTGGGCGCTTGAAGCTGGAGCTGACCGAAAGCATGTTTTTGCAAGACGCCAACGACATCAGCCACAAAATGGCCCAACTGAAGGCGCAGGGCGTGAGCTTTTCGCTGGACGATTTTGGCACCGGGTACTCGTCGTTGAGTTACCTCAAACGCTTGCCTCTGGACCAGCTGAAAATCGACCAGTCGTTTGTGCGCGATGTGCTGGACGATGAAGACGACGCCGCCATTGTGCGGGCCATTTTGACCTTGGCCAACAGCCTGGGGCTGGCGGTGGTGGCCGAAGGGGTGGAGACCGACGCGCAGCGCCAGTGGCTGGCTGACGCCGGTTGCCAGGCTTTCCAGGGTTATTTGTTTGGCAGACCGTCGCCCGAGTTGTCGCCGGTTTGATCGGCGACGGGTGTGAGGTTTTGCCGCACGGTGGCTTTGTCCCCTGCACTGGCGAATTTGCTGTATTTGCCCAGCACATTCACCATTTGGCCGTAAACCCGTGGGTTGGCGGCCAGGCATTCGCGTTGTTCCAGGAAATCGGCCTCGCCACTGAAATTGCCGATCAGGCCACCGGCTTCGGTCACCAACAGGGCACCTGCGGCCACGTCCCAGGGGCTCAAGCCGGCTTCAAAAAAGCCATCGGAGAAACCCGCAGCCACGTAAGCCAGGTCCAGTGCGGCGGCACCCGGGCGGCGCACACCGGCCACTTTGGGCATAACATCGCCCAGCATGGCCATGAAGGTCTGGAACTGGTCGCCGGGGCGGAACGGGAAACCCGTGCTGATCAGGCAGTCGCGCAGGGTGGTCCGTTTGGCCACACGCAGGCGGCGGTCGTTCAGGTAGGCGCCACGGCCTTTGGTGGCGCAAAACAGGTCGTTGC
>JBEBBB010000065.1:0-3650 GCA_041158605.1 Pseudomonadota bacterium | reverse complement strand
TGGCCTTGCGCACGGGCGCCACATTGGGGGTGATCGGTGAATCGGGATCGGGCAAATCCACCCTGGCCCTGGCGGTGTTGGGCTTGATGGAGAGCGCTGGGGGGCTGCAAGTGCTGGGCCGCACCTGGTCGGCGCCGGGCCATACCTCGGCCACCGACCGCCAGTTGCGCCGCGCCGTGCGGGTGGTGTTCCAAGACCCGTTTTCGTCGCTGTCACCCCGCATGACGGTAGAGCAAATCGTGGGCGAGGGTTTGGACGTGCACCACCCCGGTCTGAACGCTGCGGAGCGCCGGCACCGGGTGGTTGCTGCCCTGGAAGAGGTGGGGTTGGAGCCTTTGCTCGACCGCTACCCCCACGCCTTTTCGGGAGGGCAGCGCCAGCGCCTGGCGATCGCCCGGGCGTTGATCGTTGAACCGCAGATGTTGGTACTGGACGAACCCACAAGCGCCTTGGACGTCACGGTGCAAAAGCAGGTGATAGACCTGCTCAAAACCCTCCAAGTCCGCCGCGGGCTGGCTTATTTGCTGATCACACACGATGTGGATGTGGTGTGGGCCATGGCCCACGACGTGGTGGTGATGCGGGCTGGAGACGTGGTGGAGGCAGGCAGCGCCGAAGAGGTGCTGCGGCACCCCCAACACCCTTACACCCAAGCCTTGTTGAGCCATGTGCCTGCCTTGTGATCCAATCGGTCCAGGCCTTTTTGTATGACGACCCACCGCACCCCACCCCAGCCGCCGGTACCCATCGGTTTGGCACGTCCCTTTTCGTGGTTGGCGCGGGGGGGTATGGACTTGTTGAACAATCCCTGGCCGGGGCTGTTGCATGGGGCGTTGCTGGCTTTGTTTGGTGCGGCTTTGGCCTGGGTCGCACGCGACCAGTTTTGGTGGCTGGCCGGTGCCTTCAGTGGTTTTTTGATCGTTGCACCGGTGCTGGCCACGGGTTTGTACGCTGTCAGCCGGGGTTTGGAGCACGGCCAGCTGATGGCGCCTGCCGAGGTGTGGCGCTTGTGGCGCAGCAGAGACCGCCGGTTGGTGCAGTTTGGTTTGTTGTTGGGCTTGGCGGGTACCGGTTGGGTGCTGACGTCAGCCGGTTTGATCACCCTGTGGTCGCCGGTGCCCATCCACAAACCCGAGGATTTTTTCAGACACGTGGTTCTGGCAGACGACCCCGGACTGTTTGAGGCTTGGATGCTGCTGGGGGCATTGCTGGCCGCGCCGGTTTTTGCGTCCAGCGTGATCACCTTGCCGCTGTTGGTTGACACCCCGCTGCCGGTCTGGGTGGCGGTGCGCCAGAGCTGGCGGGTGGTGGCAGACCACCCCCAGGTGATGGTGTTGTGGGCCCTGTGTATGGTGGTGTTGGTCGGGTTGGGCATGTTGACCGCACTGGTCGGGCTGGTGGTGGTGGTGCCTGTTCTGGGGCATGCCAGCTGGCACGCCTACCGGGACCTGTGTCCCCAGCCCATGGCAGCAACCTTGCCCTGAACCCGGCTCCACCAAGCAACCCCCATGGAAGCCAACCTTTTTGGATACACGGAAGCGCAGATCGCTCAGTTTGGCCTCACCTTTGGGGTGGGCGCTTTTATCCTGTACATGCTGTTTATCGTGTTGAACCTGGCGCGCGAGGCAAAAGCGGGTAAATTTGGTACCTTTATCCTGTTTTTGGTCTTGTCGCTGGGCATGCTGGGCTTCTTGGCAAAGAACGTGATCAAATGGGTTTTGGGTTTGTGAGCCGGGAGAAGAACAAATGGATCGCACGCATTACGACGTTCCCAACCTGTCCGGGGTGGACAGCTTTCAGGTAGGCGATGGTGTTTTGGCCTGCACCGCCGAGGGTTGGAACGGCAACGTGCTCAAGGGTTTGCTGATCGACATGGAGCCTGAAAAAAGGCTGATCAAAATCCAAGGCCCCGACGATGGCCGTGCCATCGCTTTAAAGTTCAGCCAGATCAAGCGCCTCAAAATCGACACCCCCGGCTCGGCCCAACCGGTTGATTTTTCGCCCACCCAACTTGACAACGCAGCGTCCAGTTTTGTCATACACCTGAAAGACGGTGCCTTGTTTTCAGGCTTGGCGTATGGCTACCGCAAGCTGGGCTACGGGGTGTGGATCTTCCCCAAAAAGCTGTTTGACGACGAGCCTGACCGCTTTTTTATACCCCGGGCGGCTGTCAGCAAACTGGTCCTGAACGACCGTGACAACGACACCCTGACCGCCGGCCCCGACTCGGTCAGCTTCGACGACACCATCGTGGCCGAGTTGCAGACCATGACCCCGGACGCCATGGTGGCTTCCGCCCCGGTCATGATCGAAAACATGGAGCAGCTGGCCACCGCGCTCGAAAACCAAACCCGCCTCAAACCGGTGCCCATCGGCGAGGCCCTCTTGGGCCTGGGCAAAATCACCCCCGAGCAGCTCACCCTGGCCCTGAACCACCAGAAAAAGAAAAACTCTTTGCCCTTGGGGCAGATGCTGGTCGAGATGGGGCTGATCACGGCAGCCGACCTGCAAACGGCGCTGGCACGGAAAATGGGTTACCCCTTTATTGACCTGTCCAAGTTCCCCATCGACGTGGGGGCGCTGCGGCAGGTGCCTCTGGCGATGGCAGCGAAGCTCAAGGTGTTGCCCCTGGCCGAGATGCGCTCTGCAATTGTGCTGGCCATGCACGATCCCCTGCAGTTCAAGGTGATTGAAGAGGTCGAGTTCACCACCCAGAAAAAGGTGATCCCGGTGGTGACCACGGCCGCCGATTTGGTGGCCCGTATCAGCAAAACCTACCGTGAAATTGGCCTGATCGATCCAGGGCAGGTGCTATCAACCGAGGCGGTGTCGGGCCCGGCGTCCTTGCAAGACGCTTTTCAGCTGGCCGCAGAACTGACGGGGCAGGGCACCGAGCACCAGGAAGAAGACCGCCAGATCGAGCAGTCCGACAACACGCTGGTCAAGCTGATCAACTCCATGATCATCGAGGCCTACCAGCAGGGCGCTTCCGACATCCACATCGAACCCTACCCGGGCAAGGGCAAGGTGTCGATCCGCTTCCGCGTCGACGGCGAAATGCGGTCTTACCTCGAGCTGCCTTCCAGCTACCGCAGCGCGATGGTGGCGCGTATCAAAATCATGTGCGACCTCGACATCTCCGAGCGGCGCAAACCCCAAGATGGCAAGATCAATTTTGCCAAGTACGGTGGCCTGGGCATCGAGTTGCGGGTGGCCACCATCCCCACGGTCAATGGCCTCGAAGACGTGGTGATGCGTTTGTTGTCGTCGTCCAAACCCGTGCCGTTGGAGTCGATCAACCTGAGCGAGCACAACCTGTCCGAGCTCGGCCGCATGGTGGAGCGCCCGTATGGTTTGGTTCTGTGTGTAGGCCCCACCGGCTCGGGCAAAACCACCACCTTGCATTCGGCGCTGCAACGGATCAACCGGCCCAACCGCAAGATTTGGACGGCCGAAGACCCGGTTGAAATCACCCAACACGGGCTGCGGCAGATCCAGGTGAATGCCAAGATCGGGTGGACGTTTGCGTCGGCGCTGCGCTCGCTGCTGCGCGCCGACCCAGACGTGATCATGGTGGGCGAAATCCGCGACGGCGAAACCGCCGAGATCGCGGTGGAAGCCTCGCTGACCGGCCACCTGGTGCTGTCCAC
>JBEBBB010000064.1:0-11956 GCA_041158605.1 Pseudomonadota bacterium | reverse complement strand
AGAAGCGAGAGCCGTCGCGCCGGACCAAAAGTTGCTCTCTGACATGTCGCTGGCCTCGCATGACCTCGGCATAAGGCCCTTGCTCGATGGCTTGGTCGGTGGCTTCGCTGTCGTACCACGCCCGGGTCGGTGACCCTGTCATGCCACCGGGGGCGTATCCGAACAGTGTCTCCAGCCGCTTGTTGCCCTTGATCACCACCCGGTTTTGTATGAGTGCAATCCCCACAGGGGCCGATTCAAAGATGGCCAGTTGCTCCTGTCCCAAGGCTTGAAGGGCTGTGCTGCGCTCGTCGACCAACTGTTGCAAATGGTGTCGAAACGCATCCAATTCGGCAGCTTGGGCTTTTGCGGCGGTGATGTCGGTCCAGATCACAGCCAAGTCGGTGCGGTTGTGCAGGTGTATCGCTTGGGCGCGCACCCGTATGTCGCGCAAGGAGCCGTCGCGGTGCCGATGCTGGGTCTCGAGCACATGCTCGCCGGGCTCGCGCATGCCTTGCATCAACGCATGGATGGTGTCGGCTGGGTGCCCCGCGTCGATATCGGCAACCCGCATGCGGGTGAAGGATTCGGCTGTATAGCCTAGGTTGTCGTGTGCGGCCCGGTTGAATTCGATAAAACGCCCGGTATCGGGCTCGATCAAGGCGATCGAGTCTGTGGCCTGGTTGGCGATGGCCGCGAATATCTCGTTGCGGGTTTGAAGCTCTTGTTCGGTCCTGACTTGTGTGGTGATGTCCTGGACCATGCCTATGCGCCGCCAGGGGATACCCTGTGGGTTGAATTGCAACTCGCTGCGCAGGTACAGGTGTTTGGTGGCGCCTGTTGGCGTGACCAGTCTGAGCGATACCTCGACAGAGGGCTGGTCTGCTCCCACAGTGGCCAATGCCCCTTGCACTTTGGCACGGTCCTCAGGATGGACCAGGTTCAACACAGCATTGAAATCGGGGGTGCTCTGGGCGCTGTCCAATCCACAAATGTCGTACACCTGCGGACTCCAGTGCATCTGGCCAGTGGTCAGCAACATGTCCCAATGGCCGATGCGGGCGATGCGTTCCGCTTCCTCCAAGCGCCCCAGGCTTTCCTCCAGCGCTTCCTGTGTCGCAAGCAATTCGGTGAGGTTGCGTGCAGTGCCTATCACGCCGATCAAACGCCCATCGGCGTCTCGCAGCGGGGTTTTGATGGTTTCGACACGTTCAAGGTGTCCGTCACTGGCAAAGGTCAGGTCCTCACGGTTGCTGCGTGGGCCGTTCGCCTGCATGGCCGCCAAGTCGTTGGCCCGGAAAAATTGGGCCAAAGGGGCGTCGACAAAATCAAAATCGGTTTTCCCCAGAATGGCTGCCTCATTGGCGCCGTACAGCTGTTCAAACCGTTTGTTGCAAGCCAGGTAGCGGCCGGCAGGGTCTTTGACCCAGACCATATCCGGGAGCGTGTCGAGAATGTTCTTGACACGGGTGCGTTCAGCGTCGATGGTGGCCGTGTGTACGCTTACCATGCGCCGGAGCGACAGCGACCAAAGCAGTAGCAGGGCTGCCACAAGCAGCAAGACAGCGACGGCGACAAAGGCCGGTTTGCCCCAGGTGGTCCAGTTGGTCGGCTGGCGGAGCCATTTGTGGTCTAGGGCCTGGAGCTCTTCAGCGGTGATGGCCGCCATGCCTTTTTGGAACACGTCCAAAGTGGTTTGGTGGCCTTTGGGAACCGCCCGGTGAAATTCGCCCCGGTACAACTCAAAGGCTAGCAAAAAGTCACGGTGCTGGTTGCGCTGGTACAGGTAGTGTTCAGCGGGGCGCACATCGAGGCAAAAAATGCGGATTTCGCCCAGTGTTGCTGCATTCAGCATCGCGTTGTAGTTGGGGTAGGTCCGCAAGGTGGAGATGCCTTGTCGCTGCAGGTGCTCGGCACATGCATCTCCTGCCTGAACACCCACCTGAAAGCCGCGCAATGTGTCCAGGTCTGACACGCCGGTGATAGAGGTGTGGCTGTAGATCGCCACAGGCAGGGTCGCATAGGGGTCGGAGAAGTTGTACAAATTTTCCCGGACTGGTGTGCGGTAGATCATGTCGATCACGTCGGCCTGGCCTTGGAGCACCTGGGTCTGGGCCTGGCTCCATTGCATGGGGGCCAAGTCCACAGCGATACCCGTTTTTTGGCTCCAGAGCGCCCAAAAATCCACCAAGTAACCTGTGTGATGCCCTTGCGCGTCTTTAAAAAGGTAGGGGGGGTAATTTTCGTCGGTCACCACCCGCAGGGCCTGGGGTTGTGCGGCTGCGAAACCAGACCAAAAACACCAACACAGCCACAACCATCGGAAACCGGTCTGACGAAGTAACGGTTGCCGGGCCCGGTGATGCGTCATGCGGGAGGAGCCTGGTCACAACACTTCTGTAAGACGAGCAACGCCTGGTCAAAGTCGAAATTGGCGATGGCGTTGATGAGTGGGGTTTTTTGTGCACCCAAGGCAGCAGACAGTTGGTCTTGGTGTTGCTGGATCCAATCTTGGGCGGCGAGATCGCCCGATTCCAGTAGCGTTTTGAGCTCGGTGCAGGTGCTGCGCAACAGCGGGCCGTTGGCAATAGACGCAAGTGCTGGTGGCGGAGCTGCGGTCGGGGTTTCTTGTAAGGCGGCTGAAAGCGCCAGCAAGAGCCGCTGCAAGGCAGGCTGCAAAGCATTGAGTTGGTCTTGTGCCCGCTGTGCGGGCTCGGGTCCAGGGTTGTCGATGAGGCTGTGCTCCAGGGTTTCGGCCAACGCCTGGATGTGGGTGGCACCCAAGTTACCCGCTACCCCTTTAAGCGAGTGGGCCAACCGCCGGGCCTCAGACCATTGTTGCTGGTCCATGGCCTGTTGAACAAGCGCTGGGGTGTCCGATTGTTGTTGCGTAAACTGGCTCAACATCTGGCGGTAAAAATCCACCTTGCCCATGCAACGGCGCAAACCCAAGGCTGTGTCGAGGCCGTCAATGGCTTGCGGCAAAACGGGTTCGAGAGCCACTGGTTGGAGCGCCGGTTTGTGTTGCGTGGCCGGTGGCGGTATATAAGCTTGGCGCGGGGGTATCCAACGCAACAACGCCGCCCAGAGCAGGTCGGGGTCTATGGGTTTGGCGACAAAATCGTTCATACCGGCGTCCAGACACCGTTGCCTGTCTTGTGCCATGGCGTTGGCGGTCATGGCGACGATGGGAAGCTGGGCGTGCTCTTGTTGCAGGCGTATGGCTCGTGTCGCTTGCAGGCCATCCATCACGGGCATTTGCATGTCCATCAAAACCAAGTCAAAAGGTGTGGTGCTTTGGGCGATGGCAGCCAAGGCCTGTTGGCCATCGTTGGCGGTACTGACTTCAAACCCCGCGTGGGTCAGCATCTCGCGCGCCACCTGCTGGTTGATCTCGTTGTCTTCAACCAGCAACAACCTAGCGCCTTTGAGTTGCGCCATTTGTGTGGTTGTGAGGGTGGCCGGATGCGGCGTGCTGGGGGTTAGGCGGTGTGCGCCGGGGCCACCCAAGACCCCCACCACGGCATCAAACAACAAAGAAGGGTTGATGGGTTTGACCAGTATGTCCTGTATGCCCAGGGCTTTGGCCGCTGCAAAGACCTCTTCACGGCCATAAGCGGTCATCAACATGAAGCGGGGCGCCGGGTTCAACCCCAACTGTTGGGCTTGTGCAATCGTTTCAAGGCCATCCATACCGGGCATCTGCCAGTCCACCAAAACCACGTCATACGGTTGGCCTTGTTGATGAGCTTGTCGCATTTGCTGCAACGCGGCTTGGCCCCCACTGGCCGAGGTGGCCAAAAAGGTCATGGATTTGAGTTGCTCGATCAAGAGTTGGCGGGCCGTGGCGTTGTCATCGACCACCAGCACCCGCCGCCCCCGGACATCGGGTGAGGGCACCAAGGGGTTGTAGGGCGAGTGCCCCTTGTCGAGCCGGACGGTGCACCAGAATGTACTGCCCGTGCCGGGTGTGGACGTGACACCCACCTCACCATCCATCATGGTCACGAGCCGCTTCACAATGGCCAGGCCCAGTCCGGTCCCGCCATAACGCCGGGAGGTGGATGAGTCGGCCTGTTGGAAGCTTTGAAACAGTTTTGCCGATTGGGCTGGGGTCATGCCTACCCCAGTGTCCTGGACCTCAAAACGCAGCACCACCCCGGTTTCGGTCTCGGCGGTTTTGCGCACCACCACCCGCACCTCTCCGTGGTCGGTGAATTTGACGGCGTTGTTGCCGTAGTTGATGAGGATTTGGCCCAAGCGCAGGGGGTCTCCCACCAGTTGCATGGGAACGTCGGGCGCCACATCAAAAATCAACTCCAGGCCTTTGCTGATCGCCTTGTCGGCCACCAAGCTGGCAAAGGTGTCCAGCACTTTGGGCAAGGCGAACTCAACCTGTTCCAATGACAACTTGTTGGCCTCGATCTTGGAAAAATCGAGGATGTCGTTGATCAAGCCGAGCAGGTGTTGGGCCGATTGCTGGATTTTGTCGAGGTAGTCGCGTTGTTTGGGCGTGAGTTCGGTTTGCAGCGCCAGGTGACCCATGCCGATGATGGCGTTCATGGGGGTGCGGATTTCGTGGCTCATGTTGGCCAAAAAATCAGACTTCATGCGCGATGCCGCTTCGGCCTGGTGTTTGGCCTCAATCAGTGCGACCTCTTGTTGGTGCAGGTCTTCGTTGGCCTGGGCCAAAGCGGCGGTGCGGTCTGCCACCCGTTGTTCGAGGTTGGCGTTCAACGCCTCGATTTCGGCCCGGTTTTTTTCTTGTTCGGTGACGTCTCTGAGTATGGCCGTGTAGAGGTCTTCTTCCCCCACACGCATGTGGGAGACCGATGCCTCGATGGGAAACACCTCGCCATTGGACCTCAGAGCAGACAACATCGTGGTTTTGCGCCTGTCTTGGGAAAACCGTCCACCGACCTGGGCCACGCTGCGCATTTTGTCGGCATGGCCCGCTCGGTGCCCGTGTGGGATCAGGCGCTCTAGCGACGTGCCCAGAACCTCGGCTGCCTGGTAGCCGAACATTTTTTCCGCCGCTTGGTTAAAAACCTGTATCACTTGGTTGTGATCGGCGGTGATGATGGCGTCCATCGCGGCGTTGACGATGCCCGCCAAACGGTCTTCGCTGGCTTGGCGCGCCAACAAATCGTTTTTTCGGTCTGTGATGTCCAGCCCGTGCCCGATGTAGCCGATGTAGCGCCCATCGTTCCCAAAGCGGGGGCTGCCATCGCACAAAATCCAGCGCACATCACCCACTTTGGTGAGCAACCTGAACTCCGTTGAGAAGGTGCTTAAAGTGGCCCTGGCAGCCAAAAAGACCTCGTTGAGTCGGTCTTGGTCTTCGGGGTGGACGGTGTGCCGCCAGTTGTCGCGCCCCATGTTTTTGGAGGCCGGTTGCCCCGTGAAGCGTTCCCAGGTGTCGTTCAGGTAGGTGATTTGTCCCTTTTTATCGGTGCCCCAAACCAGCACACGGCCGGCGTTTGCCAGGGCTTTGAAATGGGCCTCACTGGCCTGTAACAACACCCGGCCCTGGTGGACACTGGCCATCATGGCGTTGAAACTGCGTGCCAGAACCGCAATTTCGTGTGGCCCCTGCTCTGGGACAGGTGTGGTGGAACTGTCGTCCAACATGAAGGTTTCGGCCGCTGACTCCAGGCGTGCCAAAGGTTGACTGA
Organism: Pseudomonadota bacterium; assembly: GCA_041158605.1. Taxonomy (GTDB): domain Bacteria; phylum Pseudomonadota; class Gammaproteobacteria; order Burkholderiales; family Burkholderiaceae_C; genus JBEBBB01. The sequence goes on along the minus strand of JBEBBB010000064.1, from coordinate 6,302 downwards.
CATAACGCCGCAGCAGCCAGTACAACAGCACTATCAACAACAGGGCTGCCAACAGCAGGGGCAAAACCCGGGTTTGGGTGTGAGAGGTGGCCAGGGCGTAAGGGTGCCTGAGGTCGTATTCGAGCAGTACCACGCCGTGCTCCAAACCTCGAAGTGCAGTGGCCGACTCGGGTGCCACAAAGGGTGACATCACAGAAACCACTTGACGGTCTGCTGACACCAGCAGGTCCGGGAGGCCTTGGGTTTGTACCCGGTTGAACCGCTGGGGATCAAAATGGGCCAGCACCTCCGATGCCGGGCGCCCTCGAAACGCCAGTTGGTGAGCGGCGTGCACCGTTTGATCCGGCAGGATCAAAGCCAACTGGGTGACCCGCAAGTCAGTGGCCCCGACCGACAGGTCGGCCGCCACATGGGCTGGGCGTTCGCGCAGGTCGCGCTGGGCGATGCGTGCGAGCTCTTCGCTGTGTGCCAAGGCGTCTTGTTCGGCCTGTTGCAGCACCTGCGATTTGGCGTCGCGCAGGCTGCGCCCGTAAACCAACAAGATGGCTACAACCAGCAGGAGCAGGACCAACAGCGGCAGGGTGGTCCGGAGCTTGAGGGGTTTAACCATCAGGGTGTCGGGGGTTGGGGTGTCAAGTCACCGGTGGTTGGGGTGGAAGCGGGTGTCAAACAAAACGTCTATGGGTAAAGTTTTGCGCAGCAACCCATCTTGCACCATCACGTCCATCAGCGACTTGACCTGTCTCAACAAAGGACCATGGGGCTGCAACAAGTTGACCGATGTCTGGGCATCCGGCAACTGCAGCCCTTCAAAGGCCGCCATGACGCCATCAGGTGCCATGTCCAGCCGCTTGGCCATCAGTGGGGCCACGCTTCGGGGCTGGGCTTTGAACCGGGCGACCGCTTCAAAATGGGCGGCGACCAAGGCACGTATCGCGAGGGCGTGTGTATCGAACACATCGGCGCGAACCACCATGACATCCACAATGCGGTCCGGTATGGCGGTGCTGTCAAACAACCGGACCGCGCCCGCCGCCTCCATTTGCACCAACCACGGTGAGGCCGTCACAAACAGATCCGCGCGCCCAGTCCGGAAATATTCCATAGAGCGGTCCATGGTGTAGGGCACTTTGACCACATCGGATGGTTGGAGGCCGTTGGCACGCAAAAACGCCGACAGCATGACCCCGCCTACCGCCCCGTCTTCCACGGCCACCCGGCGGCCTTTGATGCGGGGTGTTGGGCCGAGCCCAGGGCGGGCCACCACGGCATCGGCGCCAAGGGAGGTATCCAACACCGCCACCACCCGAACATCCAGGCCGCCTGCCCTGGCGGTCAGGAACTCATCCAAGGTGAGCTGGGCAGCCTCGAGTTGGCGGGCCGCCAACGCGCGCAAAGTGTCTGTGTTGGACAACAACTCAACCAAGCGCACCTGGTCCAATGGCAACAGGCCCAGTGCACGGGCCAAAAAGACCGGTTCGTAACCACTGAACACAATGCTGCCCACCCGCAGCGGGCCGGTCGGGGCCCCACAAGCGCTCAAACACAACAAGGCACCCAAACCCAACAGGGCCCTGCGATGGTGGTTGCTTGGGTTGCTGGGGTGTGCCATGTGGGTGTCGTGCAAATAGACCCGATTAAAGCATTAATACGCTAAAAAATATAATTAAAAAGATTAAATTAATTTAAATAATACTATTTTTTTGAAAAATATTCGAGAAATGTTTAACGGGGCTCCAACTTCAGAGCCGTTGCCCGGGTTTCTGTGCCGGTGTCCACCGTGGGGGCACCCAAAAAGAGCCGGTCCAGAGGGACTTTGAACAACGCCAGTTGGTCTTTGACCGCCACACCTCTGGCAACGGCCAGGTCCCGCATAGCGTCTTCATTCACCGGTATGCTGGCCAGCAACAGAGCCTCCATCTCGGGGACCGTCAGGTCTTTGGTCAGGCCCAGCGCGTTGCGCGGTTTGGTGATGTCGGAACGCCGGTACACCGTCCTCAGCAGCGCCGGGTATTCCTCCGCACTGCTTGGAGCAGTGGTGGTGGGGGTTTGGCCTGCGCGGGCATCGCGCCGCCGCTTTTCGGCGGCCACCAAGGCTTCCAGCCGGGCCCGGCGGTAGCCTTCCTTTTCCGCTTCCAAGGCGCTACGGCCGGTCACCGTCAGTTGCAAGGCCGGTCGGTCCAGCAGAGCTTGGGCCACGCGCTCTAGGCGTTGTACACCTTGGGCGTCCAGTTGGGCTCGACCGGGCGGGAAAACCACCTCTTGCAGGTCTTCGCCACCGCCACCCAAGGCGCTGGCGATAAGCGCAAACGGGGAGGTTATGGCCTTGCCAATCAGGTTGAGTACCAGTTTGAACACGATGGAGCCGATGCGGAACTCCGGGTCGTTGAGGGAGCCGCTGATGGGCAGGTTGATGTCGATCACGCCATTGCGATCGGCCAACAAGGCGACGGCCAACTTGACCGGCAGGTTGGGTGCCTCGCTGCCCTCCACCCGCTCACCAAACCGAAGCTGGTTCAACACAATCTGGTTGCTGGCCTCGAGTTGGCCGTTGGGCGCGACTTTATAAGCCACGTCTACGCTCAATTTGCCACGGTCGATCCCATATCCCGCGTACTTCACGCTGTAAGGCGACAGGGGGGGGAGTTCAAGCTCCCTGACCACCCCTTTGATGTCGAGGGCCAAGGGTTGTGCCAGGGGGTTGAGACGGCCGTTGATTTGGAGCGATGCCGTGCCTTCGGCCCGACCCCGGAGGTCCAGCTCGGCCATGTTGATGGTGTTGGATCCACTGGATGGCAGGTTGGAGAAAGCGCCCAGGCGACCGGTCAACTCGCTCAGGTTGGCCGAGTAGTTGGGTTTGATAAAACGGTCCGAAAAGTACACACGCCCATTGACCAAGGTGATCGGTCCAAATTCGATGGGTGCCAGTGGTTTTGAAGCAGCGGGCGCTGCTGGTAACACCGCATTGGCGGTTGACGGGGGTGTAGACGGGGCAGCAGCTACCGTTGGCGATTTGATCAGGTTTTGCAAGTTGATCCGCCCGGTGTTGTCCACCACAACCCGTGCGTAGTAGTCGCTCAGCACGGTCTCGCCCACCTGAAGTCTGTGCAGTTCACCGGACTGCACCACCAGTTGCAATCCCCGCAGCTGCAAGCTTTTCCAGTCGAGCAGTTCCTCGCTCGGGTTGACGGTGCTGGCCCGGAAATCCTCCAAACTCGCTTGTCCGACCAATTGCAACGCCAGCCCTGTGGCAGGGGTGCCTACCTCCAGTTCACCCTGGTAACCCAGATCGGCCCGCACCAGGTCGAGGTTGAGTTGGTCGGCCAAGTAGGGTTCAAGGGGGTGCAGGGGCAAGCGGTTCAGGCCGAGGCTGCCTTTGAGGTGCGTGCCAGTTGTTGCAGAGGAGGGCAGGCGCAACAGGCCATCGTATGTCACTGTGCCTGGGTCGCCACGCTGGCCCCCTACCTGAAGGGACACTTTCAAGGGGCTGTTGGTGGGTGTGTTGGACAGCGGTTGCAGGTTTTGCACGGCCAGGTTCAGGTCTCGCCATTGCAACCGCACCGGCCTACCTGTGGTGTGGTCCACCCAGGTACCCGCCCCTTTTTGAACTTGGAGTTGTTTGAGTTGGATGTCCCAAGGCCGTGCGGTGTCCGTCCGGCTGGACGCCACACCGATGCTGGGTTGTCCTGCTGGTGATGCGGCGGGTGCGGCTGGCGCGGAAGACGGCGCCACCAACCAACGGTCAAACATCCAGCGTCCCTGGGTATCCCGTTCCAAAGCCACCTTGGGTTGGTTCAGGGTCAAACGGTCCAGTTGCAAGCGTTGGGTTGTGAGGTCGAGCCTCAGTTGCTCCAGCACCAATTCGCTCCAAGCGAGTTGGGGTTTTTGAGGGTCACCGATGGTCAAGTCGGACACGCTCAATCGGGGTGCATTGATGGCCAAGACCTGGGCTTGTTGGCCGGTAGGGGGCGCCCAGTTGAGCGCGAGGGTGGCTGTTAAACGGCCCTGCAAAGCAGGGGTCAAAACCTGGGCCAGGTACGGTTGCGCCAGGGCCAGAGGTGCCTCTTTCCAAGACAACTCGGCCCGTGCCCCGCTCGGGCTACCTTCGCCTTGGAGCGAGACCGGTATGGAGCCCACGCGGCCTTCGATGGCAAAGGGGGTGGGTGAACCGGCTGGCCACTGCAAGGGACCGGCGCGCAGGTTCAGGTCCTCCAGCGCCAAGCGGGCGGCAGGCTGTGTGGAGGTGTCGTGCCACCGAACAGTCCCTTGTTCCAACAACACCTCGTGGATCCCCACATGCCAGGCGGGTGGGGGTGGTGTTTGCGGGGTGGTGGTCTGGGGGGGGGATGTCCAGGCTTCCAGCAGCTGCGCCCACTGAAGCTGCCCATCTTGGCCGCGGCGCACGTGCCAGTCGGGTGCCGTCCAGGTGACCTGTTTCAGCTGGACCACACGCTCCAGCGGGCGCAGATCGGCCACGTCGAGCGCCAACTTTTGCCAACCGAACAGTGGGTTGCCCGTTTGGGTGGTCACGGCCAAGTTGGACAAGGCGATTTGGCCACCCAAACGGACCTGTGGTGTGTCTTTTTGATCAAATGTGAGGGTCAGCCTGGCCTCCAGCTGGCCCTGGGTGGGGCGCAAAGGCCACTTTTCTGGCCAGTAGGTCAGGTATGGGCCCAGCGCCAAGGCGGGCACGTGCAGGTGGACTTCGGCGTGGGGCTGCGCGGCGAATGGGGTGCTGCTGGCGGTGGTCTCGAACGCACTGCCGTTCAACACAAAAGCGAGCTTGGGTTGTGTGGCCACGTCGCGCCGTGACGCCAGGTTGCTCAAGAAGGGGACGTGAAGTTCCAACGACCGCAGCTGGTGTTGGGCCTGTTCGGGTTGGTCATCGAGATCGAGTTCTCCCCCGCTCACCCGGATGTTGTACACCGCAAACCGGGGTGGCTGGCTGGGCTTGGAGGTGGGCTGCATCAGTTTGGACAGCACGTCATCGATGCTGTAGCGACCCTCACCCCAGTGGGCCAGGTGCACACGGGGTTGCTCCAGAACGAGGGCATCGATCACGGGGGCCCACCGCAACAGGGATTGCAGTTCAGCGTCGATGTAAACCCGCTGGGCGGTGAGCAAAGGCGGGCTGCCTGCAGGGGCGCCGTCGGCGGCGCCAATCCGCAGGCCATGCACGGCCAGCTCCAAAGACCAGGGTCTGATATCCAACTTTTCAACAGAGACCTGCCGCCCCAGGGCGGCACTGCCTTGTTTTTCAAGTTGCCATTTGAGCAACGGGGGCAGGGCCAACCAACCCAGGCCACAAAGCAGCGCCCATACCCCCAAGGCCCACAAGGCCCACAAGGCCCGGCGGCGCCAGAGTGCGTAACGGGAGAGGCGGGATGTGTCGGATTGGGCCATCTGCAGGGGTCGGTAAGGGGTCAGGGGCGCCCCAGGAGGAAATATACCCCTGTGTAGCCTTTGGGGGCGTGGACCAGGCCCAGGTACACAGGGCCTACACCGGTGTCGGCTCCCACAAAAAGGCTGCTGCCCACGTGCAAACGGTTCCAGGCCATGGCCTGGCTGCTGGCCCAGGCGTTGCCCAGCTCCAGCGTGGCACCGGCGAACAGCGCACGTGCCACGCCCGGTTGGAAGGGCAGGCGGTGGTAATACGCCAAACGGCCCAACACGATGTTGTTCCCCACCACTTGTCCCAGCCGGTAGCCAGACAACTGGTGGAACCCCCCCAGGGCGTATTCATCGACCGCCCCCAGGGTGATGGCATTGGAGTGCGCCACCCTGAGGTGGCCGCTTACTGTGTGGGCTCCCCAGGTGGCCACTTGGGTGTGTTCCAGTTCCCAGCGTTGGAAGGGCGTGCGTCCCTGGCGGTTGCTGAAATGTCCCGTCTGGATGTCGAACTTGAACCGGAGGCCTTGGGAGGGGAAATTGGCATGGTCGAGCTGGTCGGTGACCACAGACAGGCGCAGGGCACTTTCGGTCCAGGTTTCGGGTTGAACCACCCCAAGCATGGTGTTGTTCACAAAATCGGGCAGGGACTGCCGGCGCGCGCCCGACCAACCCAGCCGCACGTCCCCCCAATTGCCCACAGGCCCCAGGTGCCAGCCGTGATCGAAACCGATGCGAGTGGTGCGGCGTCGAAAAACGGCCAGTGGATCACCCTGGCGATCAAACAACTCGATGCGTCTGAGCTCGTGGTCACCATAGGCGCTGACAAACCGGTCACGGTCGCCCCCCAAGGGTTGGTACCACTCGCTGCGCACCGCCACGGTGGCCCCAAGCTCCAAGCGGTTGCGCCATTG
>JBEBBB010000063.1:0-19787 GCA_041158605.1 Pseudomonadota bacterium | reverse complement strand
CCACCGCCTGGCCATGCGGGCCTTGCAGCGCGATGTGCAGGTCGGTGCCCGCCGGGGAGGTGACGTGCATGGCCTGGGCCGCGCGCAACCGTTTGGTGTGTGCTTTGACACGCGCCTCGGTGGCGGCATCGGGCAGCAGGCGCGCCAGGGTTTCGGGGTGTTCGTTGCTGACATACACCACCCGCGCACCGCCTTGCAGCACCTGCGGCAGCTCTGGGGCGTGCATCAGACCCTCGACGGTGCAGTCCACCACCACGGTGCTGTGGGCCAGGGCGTGCAAAGCGGCGGTCTGGCCGGTAAGGGCGTCCGAGGCGCCTGTGGACCGCGCTGGCGGTGACCCAGCATCGAGTGTGCTGGGCAGCGTGAGCGTGAAATACCGCACACCCAAACGGGCTGCCGCGTGCAGCGCCAAGTCCACCAAGACCCGGCGGCTTTGGCTTTCGCAGAGAATGGCCACTGTGTCACCGGCTTGCACGCCACAGCGTGCCAACACGGTTTCGAAGGCGCTGATCCAGCGGGGTTCCAGGGTGTCTTGCAGCACGTGGTCCTCTCTCGCGGTGTGTCCCGGATGGGTGGGGTCTTCATATTACATGAAAATTCATATAAATTCGAACCCCATGAACTCCCCCACGCTACCCGCCACCGAGGCGGTCACACCCCAGAGCTTGCGCCTGGCGTTGGGCCGGTTTGCCACGGGCGTCACCATCGTCACCGCCCGGGCGCCCGACGGTGCCTTGGTTGGTTTGACCGCCAGCTCTTTTAACTCGGTGTCTTTGGACCCGCCTTTGGTGTTGTGGAGCTTGGCCTTGTCGGCGGGCTCCATGCCCGCGTTTGCCGCCGGTTCGCACTACGCCATCCATGTGTTGAGCGCCGACCAACGGGCACTGGCCGAACGTTTTGCCACCCGCGGGGTGGACCGTTGGCAAGACCTGCCCCACACCGAGGGCCTCGGGCGGGTCCCCTTGATCGATGGGGCCGTGGCGGTGTTTGAATGTGCCAACCGCAGCCGCTACCGAGAGGGTGACCATGTGATTTTTGTGGGCCAGGTGGAACGTTGCAGCCACCGCACCGACACGCCCCCGCTGCTCTACCACGGTGGCCGCTTTTACACCGAGCACCCGCTGTGAGCGCCTCCCCCCGGTTTGTCGACAACTACCTGGGCTACCTGCTGGGCCAAGCCAACCACGCGGTCTTCAAAGGGTTCGAGGCTGCGGTGCGCGAGGCCGGCCTCAATTCGCTGGAGTGGCGGGTGTTAGCCACCTTGCACGGCCAGCCCCCGGTACCTGTGGGGCATTTGGCCCAAGAGGTGCTGAGCCAGCAACCCACCGTGACCAAGCTGGTGCAGCGCTTGCAGGCCCAGGGTTGGGTGTGCACCGCCCCCGACGCCGCCGACCAACGCCGTACCCTGGTGGCCATCACCCCCGATGGAGCGCGCAAGGTCGAGCCCCTGATGGCGCAAGCCCTGCAACACGAACAACAGGCCCTGTCCGGCTTGTCCGCCGCCGACACCCGGCGCCTCAAACAACAGCTGCAGCGCCTCTGCCAGGGCGTAGCCTCCAACCCATGACCGACCGCCAAAACCACCTCGATACCCTCGCGATTGTGCTGCTGGTGTTGTGCTGCGCGTTCTGGGGCTTTCAGCAAATTCTGATCAAGTCCACCCTGGCGGCGGTGCCCCCCCTGTGGCAGGCCAGCCTGCGGTTTGCCGGGGCCACGGTGCTGTTGCTGCTGTGGTGCGCTTGGCGCGGTGTGCCATTGTTCCAGCGCGACGGCACGTTGAAGGCGGGTTTGCTCACAGGGGTGTTGTTCGCGGGCGAGTTCGCTTGCATTTACCTGGGCCTGATGCACACCACCGCCTCCCGGCTCACGGTGTTTTTGTACACATCGCCCTTTGTGGTGGCCTTGTTGTTGCCCCGTTTTGTGCCGTCTGAGCGGTTACGGGGGGTGCAGTGGGTGGGTTTGGTCATCGCCTTTGCCTCGGTGGCTTTGGCGTTCGCCGAGGCCTTCAACCACTCCAGCCGCACCCAGCTGTGGGGCGATGCCATCGCTTTGGCGGGCGGCACCTTGTGGGGCCTCACCACCCTGGGCATACGCACCACCCGCTTGGCCACGGCCAGCCCGGAAAAAACGCTGTTCTACCAGGTGGCGGTCACCGCGTTGGTGGCGCCGTTGTTGTCCCGCGCCACTGGCGAAACCTGGGCCTGGTCTTACCCCGCCTGGGCCTGGGGTTCGCTGGCCGTCCAGACGGCGTTGGGCGCTTTTGCCAGCTACCTGACCTGGATGTGGCTGCTGCGCCGTTACCCCGCCACGCTGATGTCGTCGTTTGTGTTCTTGACGCCGGTGTTCGCTTTGCTGTTTGGTGCCACCCTGTTGGGTGAGGTGTTGACCCCGCAGCTGCTGCTCGCTTTGGGCGGCGTGGCGCTGGGTATCGTGCTGGTCAGCCGCCGGGCTTGACGCCCATGGCCGCTTCCAGCGTGCGCACCATGGCGGTGTAACCGCGGGCCCGTGCCAGCTGCAACGGTGTTTGCCCGTGGCGGTCCGCCAGTTGCAGGTTGGCCCCGGCCTTGACCAGGGCGGCCAGTGTCTCTTGGTGGGCCGGTCCGCCGTCCCCCAACACCACGGCCTCAATGGCCGCTGTCCAGTGAAGGTTGTTGACGTGGTCCAGGGGCGCACCAGCCGCGATGAGCTGTTTCACCACCCCCGTGTGGCCCAGGTGGGCGGCGGCGATCAGGGCGGTGCCGTCGTAACGGCTGGTCACCAACTTGGCACTGGCGCCCAGCGACAGCAGCAGGCGCAGCGTATCTTCGTCGTTGGCCACCGCGGCGATGGTGACCGCGTCGTAGTGGTCCTTGTCCAGCGCACCCAGGTCGGCGCCCGCCTGGGCCAAGGCCTTAACCACTTGCCGTTGCCGAGCAAACGTGGCCACGTGCAAGGGGGTTCGCCCGTTGCCGTCACGGCTGTTGAGGGCTGGCCCTTGGAGGCTCGCGGCCGGTGGGGTCTGCCCGGTGTGGGCGGCCTTGTGCAAGCCGGTGTACAGCGCCGCTTCGGCGGGTGACGGCGCGGTTTGGGCCACAGCCATTTGCACGCACACCACCATGGCACCCAGTGCCAGGGCGTTGCGGGTGGGTTGCCTCCACTGGCTGGGTGAGCTAAGCCTTGTGAACCACAGGTGGTATGGGTGGGTGCGCATGGTGGCCTCTTTTGGTGGGTGTGCCGGGTTTATTTCAACTGGTCTTTGGCCTTGTCCAAGGCGGCCACCGCGCACTGTTCGTCCAGGGCGCCGCTGGGGGCGCCGCCCACGCCGATGGCCCCGATCACCTCGTTGCCCACCCGGACCGGCACACCACCGCCCAGCAGCAGAAAGCCGGGGATGTGCACCAGGTTGGCGGCGGCCGGGTTCTTTTGTGCGGTGTCCATCATGGCCAGGGTGTTGTTTTTGGCCGATGCCGAGGTGTAGGCTTTTTGCTGGCTGGCGCCCAGGGTGTGTGGGCCGGCGTTGTCGGCGCGTTGCACGGCACGCACACCACCGGCGCGGTCCACCACCGTGGCGGTCACCGCGTGGCCCAAGGCGGTGCAGCTGGCAACAGCGGTGGCGGCCAGCTGGTTGGCCAGGTCCATAGACATGTTGCGCTCTTGGCGCGGGGTGGCGGTTTGTGCCGATGCCAGGCCCATGGCCAGGGTGGCGGCTATCAAGGTGGTGGTGCGCAAAATCATGGTGTTCTCCTGTGTGGCGGTTCAATCAACCGTGAGGAGAACTTTAAAAAAAGGGGACTGCGGGCGCCATGCGGGCGCACACGCGCCGGCCTCCGTACAACTACGGAGCCTCGACCAGCGGTGCGTAGCGGCGCACCAGTTGCGCCAACGACTCGACCTGCAGCTTGGCAAACAGGTTGGCGCGGTGGGTTTCCACCGTGCGGGGTGACAGGCCCAGCGCCCGCGCCATGTCTTTGTTGGTCAACCCGGCCACCACCAGGCCCAGCACCTCCCGCTCCCGTTCGGACAGCTGGCCGTACCGTTCGGTGGCCTCGTGGTCGGCCTGGTGCTGTTGCCGCACCCGCACGTGCTGGCGCACCGCGTTTTGCAGGGCTTCGATCAAGGTGTCGTCGTCCACCGGCTTTTCCAGGAACTCGGTGGCCCCGCTTTTGAAGGCCCGGCGGCACATCTCCACGGTGCCATGGCCGGTGAGCATGATCACCGGCTGGTCCACGCCCGCCGCCACCAGATCGGTCAACACGGTCAAGCCGCTGGTGCCTGGCAAACGGACGTCCAACACGATGGCGCCGATGGCGGTGCGGTCAAAACCGTTCAAAAACGTGTCGGGTGAGGCCCAGGTCTGCACCCGCAGCCCCACGGTCCCGATCAGCAAGGCCAAGCTGTCGCGCACGGCGTCGTCGTCATCGACCAGGTGGATCAGGGGCGAGAGCGGGGTGTGGCTCATGGCGTGTCTTGGGGGGACAGGGTCAGCGTGAACACACTGCCGCGGGATGGGTGGGGTTGGTGCGCCAGCCGGCCACCCAAGGCGGTGGCCAGGGTGGCGCACAGGCTCAGCCCCAGGCCCAGCCCTTGGGCTTTGGTGGTGAAAAAAGGTTGGAACAGCTGGTCCACCTGGTCGGGCGGCACACCAGGGCCGGTGTCCATGACCGCGATGGTGGCGCCGCTGGGGGTGGGCGCCCAAGCGATGCGCAGCACGCGTTCGTTGGCGGGCACCTCGCCCAAGGCGTGCAGGGCGTTGGTGAGCAGGTTGTGCAGGATCTGCTCCAGCGCCACCGCGTCGGTGGTCATGGCCAGACCCCGGGGCCCTTCCAGCCCGGGCACCACACCCAGTTGCTGGCATTCGGGCTCCAACAGTTCCAGCACCTTGCCCACCACCTGCGCCAAGGCCACCGGGCGGTCTGGTGGTGGGGTGTCCCCGCTGGAGCGGGCCAAGCTGGCGCGCAAACGGCCCAGCACCGCCGCAGCTCGTTTGGCTTGTGCCACCGCTTGGTCCATGGCGTGCCGAGCCGTGGGCCAATCGACGGGGTCCTCGGCCAACAAGCGGTTGGCCGCCTGGGTGTTGGCCACCACCGCTGTGAGGGGTTGGTTGAGCTCGTGTGCCAAACCGGCGGCCAACTCGCCCAGGGTGTTCAAGCGGCTGGTCTGGCCCAGGCGCAACAGCGCTTGGGCGCGCCGGTGGGCGCGGCGTTGTGCCACCTGTTGCTGGGCCCAGGCGGTGGCCCCAGCGCAGGCCAGCACCCACGCCAGCAAGCCCCACCAGGGCAGGTCGACCCAGCCCACAGACCGGCTGGCTACCAGGGTGTAGGGCTGGCTGGGCGCGGCCAACACCTTTTGAAACGCCCAGCGGTGCAAGGTGTTGGTGTGCCGCCCGTCGGCCAGCACCACCTGCCTGTCCCCTGCCACCAGTTGGGCGTGCACGGGGCCGTCGTCTGTCCAGGGCCATTCGGTGCGGGGCACCATGGCGCGCACATCCAGTTGCAGGGCGTGTGCGTTGTCGCCACGGCCCAACACCAGCCAGGTGTGTTCGGGTCCAGCCATCAAGGGGCCACTGGCCGCGTGCCCTTGTTGCCGCGACACGGCTTCGGTGGCAGCCAATACCGCCCGGGGGCCTTCGGGCCAGGGCGCATCGCCGGTCCGGTGCAGCACGCGCAGCAGTTGCGGGTACAAGGCGGGCAGCCTAGCGGCTGGGACTTGTGCGGGTGCCTCGGGTTGCAGCAAGGCGAGCATGTTGAGCACCGCCTCGTGCTGCACCGCTTGTTGGCTGAGCAAGCGGTGGGCGATGCGGGCGTCGGTCAAAAACGCCTCCTCCAGCCGGGCCAAGGCCACACCAGTGATGGCCGCCCCGCCCACCAGGCTGGCGCCCAGCCAGGCCAGCCACCACGGCCAAGGGGGAGTCGCTCCGGTTGCACGCATGGCGGGATTCTAGGCCGCCACGTTTGCTAGCGGGTGCTCAGCGGTTGTCGCCGCCGACCAAAGCCTTGGCGTGGTGGCGCAGGTGGTCGCCGATCACGGTCTGGATGAAGTAGTACCCGTGGTCGTAACCGGGGTGACGCCGCAGCGTGAGGGGTTGGCCCACTTGGGCGCAAGCCGCTTCCAGGACCTCGGGGTGGAGTTGTGTGGCCAAGAACTTGTCGGCCAACCCTTGGTCCACCAAGATGCCCGAGGGGTAGAGGGCATGTGTGCAAGCGGCCATCAGCAGCGAGGCGTCGTGGGCGGCCCATGTCGCTTCGTCTTGCCCCAGGTAACCGGTGAAGGCGTTGTGGCCCCACGGGCAGCGCGTGGGCGCGCAAATCGGGGCCAGTGCCGATACCGATGCAAACACCCCCGGGTGCCGCAAGGCCAGTGTCAAGGCCCCGTGGCCCCCCATCGAGTGCCCCATCAGGCCCCAGCGCCGCGTGTCCAGCCCGAGGTCGGTGGCCACACCCGGCAGCAGCTCCTGGAGCAGGTAGCTCTCCATGCACCAGTGGCCCGACCAGGGGGCTTGGGTGGCGTCGAGGTAAAACCCCGCGCCCACCCCAAATTCCCAGTGGTGGTCTTCGCCCGCCACGCCCGCGCCGCGCGGGCTGGTGTCGGGTGTGAGCACCGCCAGGCCCAGTTCGGCCGCCAGCGCCTGACCGCCCCCTTTGGTGGGGTAGGTTTCCTCGGTGCAGGTCAACCCGGCCAGGTAGGTCACCAGCGGTGCGGTGGCCCCGGCCAAGGCCTGGGGTGGCAGAAAAAGGCCGAACCGCATGGGCAGGCCGATCTCGGTGGAATGGTGTTTGTAGAAGCGTTGCACGCCCCCAAAACAGGCGTGTTCGCTCAACAGCTCCAGCGCGTCCAAAGCCATGGTGCGCCCCGCCGTCAGAACTCGACCACCGAGCGGATGGATTCGCCCCGCTTCATCAGGTCAAAACCCTCGTTGATCTGTTCCAGTTTCAGTTTGTGGGTGATCAGGCTGTCGATGTCGATCTTGCCGTCCATGTACCAATCGACGATTTTGGGCACATCGGTCCGGCCGCGCGCGCCACCAAACGCCGAGCCTTTCCACTGGCGACCGGTCACCAGCTGGAAGGGGCGGGTGCTGATTTCGGCCCCGGCCTCGGCCACGCCGATGATGATGCTTTGCCCCCAGCCTTTGTGGGTGCACTCCAGGGCTTGACGCATGACCTGGGTGTTGCCTATGCACTCGAAGCTGTAGTCGGCGCCGCCATCGGTCAGTTGCACGATCGCGTCCACCACGTTGCCGCCGGCGGCTTCGATGTCCTTGGGGTTGACGAAATGGGTCATGCCGAACTGGCGTGCCATGGCCTCACGGGCGGGGTTCAGGTCCACACCAATGATTTTGTCGGCGCCCACCATCTTGGCGCCCTGGATCACGTTCAGGCCGATGCCGCCCAAACCGAAGACCACCACGTTGGCACCCGCTTCGACCTTGGCCGTGAAGATCACCGCGCCCAAGCCGGTGGTCACACCGCAGCCGATGTAGCAGACCTTGTCAAAGGGCGCATCGGGACGGATTTTGGCCAGGGCGATCTCGGGCACCACGGTGTGGTTGGCGAAGGTGCTGGTGCCCATGTAGTGCAACAGCGGTTCGCCGTTCAAACTGAAGCGGCTGGTGGCGTCGGGCATCAGGCCCTTGCCCTGTGTGCCCCGGATCAGTTGGCACAGGTTGGTTTTGCGGCTCAGGCAAAACTTGCACTGGCGGCATTCGGGGGTGTAGAGGGGGATGACGTGGTCGCCTTTTTTGAGGCTGGTCACACCCGGCCCCACGTCCACCACCACCCCGGCGCCTTCGTGGCCCAGAATCGCAGGGAACAGCCCTTCGGGGTCGGCGCCCGAGAGGGTGTAGTAGTCGGTGTGGCAGATGCCCGTGGCCTTGATTTCGACCAGCACCTCGCCGAACTTGGGCCCTTGCAGGTCCACGGTTTCAATGGTCAGGGGTTGGCCGGCCTTCCAGGCCACGGCGGCGCGTGTTTGCATGTGTGAGCTCCCAAGGGTGCGGCGGTTGAACAGTGTGCTGTTTATACCGCTTCAAGGACGGGATCCGCATGCAACAAACCCATTTCCAGCCAAGCGGCCAGGCAACTGCCCACAGACGCTGGGTCTTGAAGGTGACCCTCCTCGACCAATGCGGCACAAGCGTCACTGATGGACAGGCCCAACAACAACGCACCCAACAAGCGACCAGCCAACGGATCGGTGGTCTGAAAATGTGGCTGCAAACCCTTGCGCCACACCACCAAGGTGACAGGGGGCTGGTGTGTCAGGGGTGGTGGCACAGGCAAGTCCTCGTCCATGGCCCGCCAAAGCTGAACCGCATTGGTGCTCAGTTGGCGCACACAGACACTGTTGTGCAAAGGGCGGGGTCTGAGCACCCAATCAGAGCCCGCTTGTGCAGCTGCCACCACAGCATCCATGGCAGGCTGGTCGGGACCGTCAAACCGGGTCCGCAAATCCCACTCCAATTGGGCAAGCTCGTGCAACTCGGTGTTGTCGGGGTAACGCCCTTGCAAGTGAGCCACCCAACCGTCCCCGTAGCGCGCCAGGTTGTTGCTGTGAGGCGGGTGTGCTTCGGCATATGCGGTGGCTTCGGTGTCGAACAACTCACCCCCCATGTACAGGCGTGTTTTGCTGAAGGTGTCCCCCAACACCTCTGCAAGGCGCGCCCGGTAAGCGTGGTGGTAAATGGCCAAGCGCTGCAACACCACCTGACCTTCCCCAGATACGGCTTCTGCGGCCCTGGTTTGAGCGCCCGCATGGGGTTGCAACACATAGGCAGCGAACAGGCCCTGCAAGGTGTCCAATTCTGCGGGGCTCTTCGCACCCACCACCGATGGGATGTATGGCGTGGGCGGTTTGGGGCACACCATTGTGGGGGTGTTTTGGGAACGCACCACCCGAGCGCGCTCAACCTCGGCCAGCAGTTCGGGCAGTGCAGGGATGTTCGCATCGCGTTCAACCATGGTGGGTACCGCGCCAAACAACTCACAGGCCTGCGCGTACAGGTCCCACACAGGCTCTGGCACGGCTTGGTCGTGCGTGTCGATGGCTAAAGGCCCTTGGTGTGTGTGGCCCGCCAGGTGTATTTGCTGGATGCGGTGGGCGGGCAAAGCACGCAGGTAATCCCATGGATCGAAGTGGTGGTTCACGCTGCTCACGTACACGTTGTTCACATCCAACAGCAACAAACAGTCGGCCTCTTGGGCCACGTGAGACAAAAAGTCCCACTCGGCTGCAGCAGAGTCACGGTAGGTGACGTAACTCGACACGTTTTCGATCACCAGACGGCGTTGCAACACGTCTTGTGCACGGCGTATGCGCGCCACCACGTGGCGGGCAGCCGCGTCGGTGTATGGCAAAGGGTACAGGTCGTGCAAATGGTGGGGACCATGTCCTGTCCAGCACAAGTGATCAGACACCCACAAAGGTTCTATGCGCTCGGCCAATGTTTTGACCCGCGCCAAATAAGCCATGTCCAAAGGAGCGCTACCCCCAATGGACATCGCCACACCGTGCATGACAACGGGGGTGTGCTCGCGAACGCGCTCCAACATGGCCAGGGGTTTCCCCCCCGCCACGAGGAAATTGTCGGTGACGATTTCCAACCAATCCAAACCGTGTGAACCGGTTGAAAAATCGTTGTAGTGGGGCGGGCGCAGACCCAGGCCAAAACCCGACATATGGTGTGTGATCCGGTTGGTCTGGCCCATGGTGCACTCAAGACTTGATGTCGCCAATCACCCCACTGGATTTCAAACATTCACCGGCGGTCACGGCCTTGAACCCGTGGCCTTTGCAAGCGTTCTGGCCTTTGCAGCTGTGTTCAGCGGTTTTGCAATCGCTGTTGCCCTTGCAACTGTGGACGTTGTAACAATGCACCTTGTCGTTGGCGGCAATGGCTTTGCCCACCGAGCCTTTGGGGGCGTCCGCCGCAAACGCGGTGGACGACAGGGCCAACAAAGCAGCGCTCAAAGCGAATGCAGCGGGGGAGGTGTGGGTGGTGTTCATATGCAAGCTCCAAAAAACAGGTTGGTTAAGGGAAACAGACCCCCAGGCACCAGGGTCTGCTGCTTAATACGGCCCACAAGCCCAGAGGGTTACACCATCAAAAAAATAATTCTCAAAGCACGCAAGCCCTGCACAATGCCGGTCAACGAGTCCACATGTAACGTATGAGCAATCTGGAACGAACTGACACAGAGACACCTGCTGTGCAACGGATGCAGGCCACCGAAAAACGTTTGCAATCCCTGCTGCTGCAGGGGATGGCTGGCGACACCGGGGCCTACAACACGTTTCTGAAAGGCTTGACGGTTTTTTTAAGGGCCTTCCTGCGGCGCAGGTTGGCTTCCCTGCCCGACGATATCGAGGACCTTGTGCAAGACACCCTTTTGGCCATACACAACCAGCGCCACACGTACAACCCCCAACAGCCCTTGACCGCTTGGGTGCAGGCGATTGCGCGCTACAAATTGGTTGATTTGTTGCGCAAGCGCTCAGGGAACGAAGCCTTGAACCAGCCACTCGAAGACGACATGGCACTTTTCGCCACAGACGATACCGCCGCCGCCGATGCCCGGCACGACTTGTTGTACCTGTTGAACCGGTTGCCCCAAGCGCAGCGGGAGGCGATCATGGCCACCAAGTTGGATGGGTTGTCGGTGGCAGAGGCCGCGTCGGCCCAAGGGGTTTCCGAATCGGCACTCAAAGTGGCTGTCCACAGGGGCCTGAAAGCCCTGTCTGCCTTGGTCACAGGCACCCCCAGAACACACAAGGAATGACGCCATGCGCACCGACGACTGGATTGATTTTTTAAGCACCGCCGCTCCGGCTGTCCAACGCGCCGGGCTGTACAGGCGTTGGTCTGTGGGGCTCTCGGGTGGTGTGGGATTGGCCTTGCTGCTGGTGGTCACAGCGTATGGGCTGCGCCCCGATTTGTTGGGGCTGTACGGTGAACCGATGCTTTGGATCAAGTTTGCATTCCCCGCCTCCGTGGCTTTGGGCGCATCGGTTGCCGTGTGGCGGTTGGGGCACCCTGGCACGCCCCTGGGGCGGTCTTGGTGGGTGGTTCTGGTGGCCTTTGGCGCCATATGGCTGTTAGCCGCCTGGACATGGCTGGATACCCCGGCAGAACGCCAGGGCCTGGCGCTTTGGGGCAACACCTGGCGCACCTGTGCGCCCAGCATTGCGGCGGTGTCCATGCCCGTTTTTGTGGGGGGGTTTTGGGCCTTGCGCGGGATGGCGCCGACCCGCCCGGGGCTGGCCGGTGCGGCTATAGGCCTGCTGGCCGGCGGGGCGGGTGCCTTGGTTTACGCCCTGCATTGCCCAGAAATGAGCCCCGTTTTTGTGGCCGTGTGGAACACTTTGGGCATTGTGATACCCACGGCCTTGGGGGCTTATTGGGGTCCGCGTTTGTTGCGGTGGTAAACGCCGGTCATGCCCGCGCGAAAAACGCCGCCGCCATGGTCAGGCCCGTGAACACCACCACCCCACGCACCCAGGTGGCGGGCAAACGGCGCGACCACCGGGCCCCGGCATAACCCCCTGCGGTGGCAGCGGCCATCATCAGCACGGCAGGCCCCCAGGCGATGGCACCCGCGAAAGCAAACGTGGTCACCGACACGACCGACAGCACCAGCGAGTTCAGATTCTTCAACGCGTTGGTGGTGTGGATGTCGCGTTCGCCGGTCACGGTGTAGAGCGCCATCAGCAAAATGCCCAAACCCCCATTGAAATAACCGCCGTACACCGCCACGCCGGCCAAACCCAGGCCCCGCCAGCGCGCCCATGGGTGGGGTGCGTCGCCGGCCACCGGCCGGGCCCACCGGGCGATGCGGGGGCCCACCACAAACAGGGCGGTGGCGAACAGCAGCAGCCAGGGCACCAGCTGCCCAAACAGGCGCGCCGGTGTCAACAGCAGCAGCAGCGCGCCGGCCACCCCGCCCAGCGCGGCGGTGGCGGTTTCTAGGGCCAGGCGGCGCCGGGGCAAACGTTGCAATTCGTCGCGAAACCCAAGGGCGCTGCCCAGGTAACCCGGGCTCACGGCCAAGGCGCTGGTGGCGTTGGCCGCGATAGGCGGTACACCGGCAAACACCAGGGCGGGAAAGGTCAAAAAGCTCCCGCCACCCGCGATGGCGTTGAGTGCTCCGGCCCCAAACGCAGCAGCCCCTAGCAGCAAAGACATGGCCATGTTGTCCATAAGGCGACCAGTGTAGCGGGCTGTCCTGCGGTAGGCTTGCGCACATGACCACATCCCTTTTTGCCCCCCTTCAACTCGGCGCCCTGAACCTTCCCAACCGGGTGGTGATGGCGCCGTTGACCCGCAACCGCGCCCCAGGTGCCGTGCCCACAGCCTTGATGCAAACCTACTACAGCCAGCGCGCCAGCGCGGGGTTGTTGATCACTGAGGCCACCGCCATCAGCCACCAAGGCCAGGGTTATGCCGACGTGCCTGGCCTGTACGCCCCCGAGCAGGTCGCCGCGTGGCGCGGTGTGACCGATGCGGTGCATGCCGCTGGTGGGCGGATTGTGGTGCAGCTGTGGCACGTGGGCCGGGTGTCTCACACCGAGCTGCAACCCGGTCAAGGCGCACCGGTAGCCCCATCGGCCATCGCGGCCCAGACCAAAACCGTGTTGTTGCGCGGCGGCAAGCCGGTGTTTGAAAACACCTCCACGCCCCGTGCCCTGGCTTTGGAAGAGTTACCCGGTATCGTCGAAGACTACCGTCTGGCCGCCCTGGCCGCCATCGAGGCCGGCTTTGACGGTGTCGAGATCCACGCCGCCAACGGTTACCTGTTGGACCAGTTCCTCAAAACCGGTGCCAACCACCGCACCGACGCTTACGGTGGCAGCATCACCAACCGCGCCCGCTTGTTGCTGGAGGTGGTGGACGCCGTGGTGGGTGCCATCGGTGGTGCGCGCACCGGTATCCGCCTCTCGCCCGTGACCCCGGCCAACGACATCGTGGACGCCGACCCCCAACCCCTGTTCACCCACGTGGTGCAGGCCCTGGCCAGCAAGGGTTTGATGTACCTGCATGTGATCGAAGGGTCCACCGGCGGCCCCCGGGTGCTGCCAGACCGCCCGTTTGACGACGCGGCCCTGCAAGCGGCCTACCGGGCCGCTGGTGGTCAGGGGGCGTGGATGGTCAACAACGGGTACGACCTGCCCTTGGCCCAGCAGGCCGTGGACAACGGAGCCGATCTGGTGGCCTTTGGTCGCCCCTACATCGCCAACCCCGACTTGGTGGCGCGTTTGCAGGCCGGCGGGCCTTTTAACACCCCCGACCGCAACACCTTTTACGGTGGTGGTGCACCGGGTTACACCGACTACCCCACCCTGGCCGCTTGAGCCCCACCGCCCCGCAGGGGGCGGTCAGACCTCGGTGGCAGTCACCCCTTCGGCCGCCAACCAGCGGTCGATCACCCGACGGGATTGCACACCACCGGCGTCGATGTTGAGTTTGAGCAACTTGCGCCCGGGGTGTGTCAGCAGGTTGCGCTGTTGCAGTTCCAGCATCTCCAAGTCTTCGGAGAAGATCTTGCCTTGCCCCTCACGAATCTGGTCGGTCAAGGCCTGATCGTCCGGTTTGAACCGGCGCGCCATGCCCCAGAAGTAGTGGATGGATGTCTCGGTTTCGGGGGTGATGAAATCCACCACGATCGAGTACACCTTGTGTTCGGCTGGGGCCTCGTAGCCCCCGTGGCCCGCGTGCGCCACACCTACCTCGATCATCACGTGGCTGGGCGGCGTGAAACGGCAAATCTGCCAGCGGTCCACCGGCACGTCATCGGCCAAACCATTGCCCCGCAAGGCCGCTTTCCAAAACGGTGGCGCGGGGATGTTTTCCATGAAGCGGCTGGTGGTGACCTGGTCGCCATCGACCGTGGTTTTGCACGGGGTTTCGTCGATTTCCTTTTGTCCGATGCTGTTGGCGTGCACGTAGGTTTCGTGCGTGAGGTCCATCAGGTTGTCCACCATCAGGCGGTAGTCGCAGTTGATGTGGTATAGCCCGCCACCAAAGGCCCATTCGGGGTTGTTGTGCCACGCTTGGTGGGGAATCAGCGCCTTGTCGGCCCGCGCCGGGTCACCAGGCCAGACCCAGATGAAGCCGTAGCGCTCTTCCACCGGATAACTTTTGATGGCCGGAAAGGCGTGAACCTTCTGACCAGGCATCGCCACGGTTTTGCCGTCGCAACCCATCTCCAGACCGTGGTAGCCGCACACCAGCTTGCCTTCGCACACAAAACCCAGCGACAGGGGCGCGCCGCGGTGGGGGCAGAAATCTTCCACCGCCGCCACCTGGCCGCCCTCGCCACGGTAAAACACGATGCGCTCGTTGCAGACCCGGCGGCCCAGGGGTTTGGTGGCGATTTCGTCGGGCGTGGCGGCCACGTACCAGGTGTTTTTGGGGAACATGGGAATTTCCTTCATTCAGTATGCTGAATGACTGGATTTTAGACCCGTCTGCCGACCAACGGATCAGGGAAATCCCTGGGATGGTGGGCGACTCAAAGTGTTAACACTTTAAACATTATCGCATACACTAAACAGTCCTTTGTCCCCAAACTCAGCCACACCACCGGAGACACCCATGAAAAGACGCACACTGCTGCAAGCCAGTCCCCTGTTGCTCGCCCCGGGCTGGGTACGGGCACAGGCCTACCCGAGCAAACCGATCAAATACATCGTGCCGGTGGCGGCGGGTGGTGGGTCTGACATGATTGGGCGCGTCATCACCGAGCGCCTGGCCAAACACCTCGGCCAAAGCATCGTGGTGGAGAACCTGGGCGGCGGCGGCGGTGTCATTGCCAGCCAAACCACGGCGCGGGCGGAGCCCGATGGCTACACCCTGATGCAGGGGTACGTGGCCACACACGGCACATCGCCGGCCACCCGCAAGCTGCCCTACGACGCCCTCAAAGACTTCACCCCCATCGGCATGATCGGGGCCACCCCCAATGTGTTGGTGGTCAATACCAACCAAGGCATCAACGACGTCAAGGCCTTTGTGGACTACGTCAAACGCAACCCGGGCAAGGTGTCTTACGGGTCGGCGGGTGCGGGGTCTCTCACCCACCTGACGGCCGAGTTGTTCAAACAACAAACCGGGGCGTTTATGGTGCACATACCCTACCGGGGCATCGCACCGGCCACCAACGATTTGTTGGGCGGGCAGACCCAGGCCATGTTCCCAGGCCTGGCTGCGGCCTTGCCCCACATCCGCAGCGGCCGCCTGAAAGCCCTGGCCGTGACCGGTGTGCAGCGCCACCCGCAGCTCCCCAACGTGCCCACCTTGGAAGAGGCAGGCATGAAGGGTTTTGATGCCCAGCAGTGGTATGGTGTGATGGGCCCTGCAGGTATGCCTGCAGCCGTGGTCAAAACACTCAATGATGGGCTCAACACCATCATGGCCCAACCCGATTTGAAGGCCAAGTTGAGCGCCGAAGCGGTGGAGCTGATGCCCATGAGCCCCGCCCAACTGGCCGATTTCATGAAAAAAGACCTGGCGCGCTGGTCCGACCTGGCCAAAGCGCGCAACATCCAACTCGACGCCTGATTCCTTTTTGCAAACCTGCACATGACCGTCAACACCACCGTCCAAGCGGACCACAACGCCCCTGCCATCACACAACAACTCGCCGCCTTTGTGGCCAATCACCCCAGCCGGGGGTGGAGCGATGCGGTGGACCACGAAGCCCACCGAACCTTTTTGAACTGGTTGGGTTGCGCCATCGGTGCCGCCCAACACGAGGCGGTGCACGCGGCATTGGCCGCTGTGAACGTGTTGCAACCGGCGCCACAGGCCACCATTGCGGGGCGCACCGAGCGGGTGGACGTGGCCAACGCCGCCTTGATCAACGGCATTTCTTCGCACACCTTCGATTACGACGACACCCACCTCAAAACCATTATCCACCCCGCAGGGCCAGTGGCCTCGGCCGTCATGGCACTGGCTGAACTGCTGGGCAGCAGCGGCCGCCAGGTAATCGACGCCACGGTGCTGGGCATAGACGTGGCCTGCCGCATGGGCAACACCGTCTACCCCCAACACTACGACCGGGGCTGGCACATCACCGGCTCCACCGGCACGCTTGGCGCTGCCGCCGCTTGCGCCCGCCTGATGGGCCTGGACGCGCAACGCACCGCCATGGCCTTGGGCATCGCGGCCTCGCAACCAGTGGGTCTGCGCGAGCAATTTGGCACCATGACCAAACCCTTCCACCCGGGTGGGGCCGCACGCGCTGGCTTGATGGCCGCCTTGATGGCCCGCGAAGGGTTCACAGCCAGTGCTCGCTCCCTGGAGGCCCCCCGCGGCTGGGCGCAAGTGTTGTCCACCAAGTGTGACTGGACCGAGGCGACGGGCGAGTTGGGGCAGCGGTTTGAAATCAGCTACAACGCCTACAAGCCGTTCGCGTGCGGCATCGTGATCCACCCCAGCATCGACGCCTGCACCCAGTTGCGCGACCAGGGCATCCAAGCCGAGGATGTGGAGCGCATTGACCTGCGCGTGCACCCGCTGGTGCTGGAGTTGACTGGCAAAAAAGAACCCCAAGACGGCCTGCAAGGCAAGTTCAGCGTTTACCACGGATGCGCAGCTGGCTTGCTGTTCGG
Organism: Pseudomonadota bacterium; assembly: GCA_041158605.1. Classification (GTDB taxonomy): domain Bacteria; phylum Pseudomonadota; class Gammaproteobacteria; order Burkholderiales; family Burkholderiaceae_C; genus JBEBBB01. The sequence continues at coordinate 3,200 of JBEBBB010000063.1, read as the reverse complement.
CAAGGCCGGCGAGGAGGAGTTTTCCGACGCGGTGGTGACCCGCCCCGACGTGGTGGCCCTGCGCCGCAAGGTCAACGCCGTGGTCGACGTGACCGTGCGCGAGGAAAGCGCCGACGTCACCGCCATTTTGAAAGACGGGCGCAGCGTCAAGGTGTTTGTGGAGCACGCGATCGGGTCTTTGCAGCGCCCCATGACCGACGCCGATCTGGCCCGCAAATTCCACGACCTGGTGGACCCGGTGTTGGGTGCGGCCCGGGCCGACCAGCTGATCGCCCAGTGCCACCAATTGGGCAGCGCCCCCAACCTCAACGCCCTGCTGGCCGCCTTGCGGCCCTGACCAGACGCGGGTTTTCAGCCCACAAACCGGCGCAGCAAGGCCACCAACGTGGCCTGCTCCGCTGGTGTAAAGCCACCCAGCAAACGCTGGTACATCGGGTTCACACCGGGCAACATCGCTTCCAGCACCGCTTGACCCTCAGGGGTTAATGAGAGCTCGCGCTGCCGCCTCGCCTTTAACGCGCGCACGATCCAGCCTTTGGCCTCGAGCCGTGTGGCGATGTCGGCGGTGGTCGAGGTGTCCAGCGCCACCCGCTGCGCCAACGTCACCTGGTCCATGCCCGGCTCGGCCGCCAAGGCCCGCAACACCGCGTACTGCACCGGGGTGATCTGGCGGCCATGGGTGTCGTGGAATGCGGCCACCGCCACCTGGTGGGCGCGCCGAATCAGGTGACCAGGCTCGTCAGCCAGGGGGATGGGTGGGGACTGTGCGGTGGTGGCGTGGTTCATGGGGCCCCCAACTTTGCCACATCGCCCGCATACGCCAGCAGGGTTTTGGCCGCAGCTGCGCGCTGGGCTGTGCCGGTGCTGTTGTGCAGAGCGGCGAACAACTCGCAGGCCTGGCGCTGGGTGGTCTGGCTGTAGGCGTTGTACCCCGGCGTGGGTGAGGCGGTGTAACGCGCCCACACCGCCTGCACAGTGGGCAAGGCCGGCGCCCCTGCTTGAATCTGCTCTATGGCAGCCAGCATATCGGCTTGACGCCGTTGGCGTTCTTGCAAGGTGCGGTTGGCATCAAAGGCGCTGCGTGCCAGGCCTTGTTCCAACAACGCCTCTTGGGCAGGGGTGAGGTTGCCGTACAGCATTTCAGCGCGGTCTACGGCCCGCTCCAAGCGTTTGCGGCCCACCACACCGGGTTTGTCGGCACCAAAGTCTTCTAAAAAAGCCGCGTCCGTTTTTTGGTGGTGGCGCTGCAGGTGTTGCCGCTGCTCTGGGGTCAGCCCAGCGGCCAAGCGGGCCAAGCTGGGCAAAGCCTGTTGCACCAATTGGTCCAGGCCTGGGCGCAGGCTGTCGAATTGCCGACACACCTCATCGGCCGTGGTGTCTTGGGCAACCCGGTCCGCCCACAAGCGCAGGGTTTTTTCGTAAACAGGCAATTGCACGCGGCGGTGCCAGGTGTGCAAACCATCGATGGCAGGCCGCAAAACCGCCGATTGCGCATCGGTCAGGTCCACCATGTTGTCGAGGCGCCAGTACACCAAGGTGGGCAAGCGGTTGTAACCCAGGCCCACCAGGGAACAACCGGTCAGCACCAAGGCCGCCAGACCGGTGGCCAGCCCCTTCATAATCAAGCCTGTGCGCCTCGGTGGCGCCCAGTTTGGAGTGTTCATGTCTGTTCCTGTGGATGTGGTGATCATGGCAGCCGGCAAAGGCACGCGCATGAAAAGCCTGCGGCCCAAAGTGTTGCACCGTTTGGCCGGCCGTGCGCTGGTGGGCCATGTGATCGACTGCGCTGTGCGGTTATCGGCCCGCCGCGCGGTGGTCATCACCGGCCACGGCGCCGAGCAGGTGGAGGCCGCCTTGGCGCCTTTGTCCAGCGCGGCCCTGCCCTTGCAGTTTGTGCGCCAAGAGCCTCAACTGGGCACGGGCCACGCGGTGCAGCAGGCGGTGCCGGTGTTGGCCGATGACGGCGTGACCCTGGTGTTGTCGGGCGATGTGCCCCTGACCCAGCCCGACACCCTGCAGGCCTTGTTGGCCCTGGGCGCGGGGCAGCAGCTGGCGCTGCTCACGCTGGACATGCCCGACCCCACCGGCTACGGACGCATCGTGCGCGCGCCGTCGGGCGACGTGCAGGCCATCGTGGAGCACAAAGACGCCACCGACGCCCAACGCGCCATCACCGAGATTTACAGCGGCATCATGGCGGTGCCCACCCGCTTGTTGCGCGCTTGGTTGGCCCGGCTGGACAACCACAACGCCCAACAAGAGTACTACCTGACCGACATCGTCAAGTTCGCGGTCGCCGACGGCGCGCGCGTGCTGGCCCACCGCATCACCGACGCGGTGCAGGTGGCCGGTGTGAACAGCCCCGCCCAACTGGCCGAGCTGGAGCGCGCCCACCAGCGCCGTGTGGCCGATGCCCTGATGGTGCAGGGCGTGCGCCTGGCCGACCCGGCCCGCCTGGACGTGCGCGGCGAGCTGCTGTGCGGGCAAGACGTCGACATCGACGTGAACTGCGTGTTTGAAGGCCGTGTGAGCTTGGGGGCGGGGGTGCTCATCGGTGCCAACTGCGTGATCGCCAACGCCACCATCGAGGCCGGCGCCGTGATCCACCCCTACACCCACATCGACGGTGAAAAAGCGGGCGTGCTGGTGGGCCCAGGGGCGCTGGTGGGGCCTTTCGCCCGTTTGCGCCCGGGTGCCCAACTGGGGGCCGAGGTGCACATCGGCAACTTTGTCGAGGTGAAAAACAGCACCCTGGCCGCGGGCGCCAAAGCCAACCACCTGGCCTACTTGGGCGACGCCACCGTGGGCGAGCGCGTGAACTACGGCGCCGGCAGCATCACCGCCAACTACGACGGGGCGAACAAACACCGCACCGTGATCGAGGCCGACGTGCATGTGGGCAGCAACTGCGTGCTGGTGGCACCTGTCACGCTGGGGGCGGGTGGCACGGTGGGCGGTGGCAGCACTGTCACGAAAAGCACTGCACCGGGCGCGTTGACGGTGGCCCGGGGCAAGCAGATCAGCATTGCCGACTGGGCGCGGCCCACCAAGAAAAAGCCCAGTTGAACCGGGTTTGCGACGGAGCGGTTTGGGTGCACTGACATCCTCTGCCCGAGCCGTGTCAGGGTTTCGCTGACAAGGGCTGTCGGCGAGCCTGACAGCAAATAGCGCCATACGCCGATTCAAGTTTGAAAGGCAGG
>JBEBBB010000062.1:0-6599 GCA_041158605.1 Pseudomonadota bacterium | reverse complement strand
ACAAGTCCAACTTCTTGATCAACTTGGGTCACGGGGACACGTCGGCTTTGCGTCCCCGTGGGCCGCGCTTGGCATTCCCATCAATCGCCCGTTTTGCCTGAGGAGAGGCCATGCCGTTTATCGAAGTCAAAATCATCGAGGGTGTTTTGCCCGACGACCAAAAGCCCCAACTGATCGCCGCCATCACCGATGCGGTGGCCCAGGTGGGTGGAGAGGGGCTGCGCCCCATGACCCGTTGCGTGGTTCAAGAAATCAAAAGCGGTTGGTGGGGCGCCGGTGGTCGCTCGCTGACCACCGAGGACGCGCGCCCCCGTTGATGAGGGCTTTAATGGTCAAACCGCTCAGGCCGGTAAGGGCCTGGCGCTACCAAGGGCGTTTCACCCGTCACCATCTCGGCCACCAAGCGCCCGGCCACTGGGCCCAAGGTGAAGCCCTGGTGGCTGTGCCCAAAGTTGAACCACAAACCCCGGTGCCGGGGTGCGGGGCCCATCACGGGCAACATGTCGGCGGTGCAGGGCCTGGCCCCTTTCCAGGGGGCTTCGGGTAGGGCCTGCCCCAGGTCCATCAGGCCCCGTGCGATGCGCTCGGCTTGGGCCACCTGAACCGGTGTGGCGGGTGCATCCAGGGGGGCAAATTCCGCGCCGGTGGTCAGGCGCAGGCCTTTTTGCATGGGGGCCAGCACATAGCCTTTTTCGGCATCCAGCACCGGTTGTTGCAGGCGCGCGCCGCCCTGGTAATGTTGGTGGTAGCCCCGTTTGATGAACAAGGGTAGACGGTACCCCAGAGGGCGCAACAGGTCATCTGCCCAAGGCCCCAGAGCCACCACGGCGTGTGCCGCGTCGACCACGCCCGGTGTGGTGTGAACCGACCAACCGGTGGTGGTGGCTTTGAGGGTACGGGCGTCGCCGGCCAACAACCGGCCGCCCCTGGCCACAAACAGGTTGGCATAGCGTGCCACCAAGGCGCCAGGGTCGTTAACCGCCCAAGGGTCCAGCCAATGCACCGCACCGGCCAACCCGGCGTGCAGCGCGGGTTCGGCATTGGCCAGTGCCGTGCCGTCTTCGGCGCGGTGCCGCACACCAAACCCTTGTGCCAGCCGCTCGGCCCGGGCCACCGCCTCGTCCAGTGCTTGGCGTGTGCGGAACACAAACCGGAAACCGTGGGGTGACACCAGGTCGTCGCTGTGGCTGGCGGCGATCAAGGGGGTGTGTTCGGCGATCGCGTGTTGGATCAACTGGCTGTAGGCTTGGGTGGCGTGGGCGTGCCCTACCGGTCGGGATTGGTGAAAATACCGTACCAGCGGCCCAGCCATCTGCCACAGACCCCGCAGGTGCCAGGACACATCGGCCTGCCGGCGCAAAGCCGCATTCAGCACCGATGCCAGGTCCCTGGGGAAGGGGTAGGGCTCTACCGCTTCGCGTTGGATCAGGCCCGCGTTGCCATAAGAGGTTTCTTGCCCTGGTGCACCGCGGTCCACCAAGGTCACATCCCAACCGCGTTGTTGCAAATGCAGGGCGGTGCAGGTGCCCACCATGCCCGCTCCCAGCACCAAAACTGTCTCAGCCATGTGGGTTTATACCGCGTTGAGCACCGAAGGTGACGGTGCACCGGTGCCGTCGGGTGGGTGGGTCACGATGCTGCGCAAACCCGGGTCGGCCTTGGGCAGGGTGGTCAGGTCGGGGCGTGGCCGGCCCCAGCCTGTTTGGTGTTGACCCCAGGCCTCCACCGCGGCGGCCATGGACAACAGCCGGGCATCTTGGTGCAAGGGGCCTATCAGTTGCAAACCAAAAGGCATGCCCTGTTCGTCCCGCCCTGCAGGCAGTGCCAGCGCGGGGTTGGTGGCCAAGGTGACCAGGTAGGTCAGGCTGAGCCACTCGTAGTAGTTGCGTTGTTGGTGCCCATCCACCACATCGGCGTACAGCTGCGTCCAAGGGAAGGGCGACACGGGGGTTACCGGTGCCAGCACCAGGTCGTACCGTTCAAAGGCTTTTTGAAACCGGTGCAGGATGCGGGTCTGGGCCAGGTGTGCCCAGGCGCGGTCCGCCAAGGTGATTTGGGCAGCCATCTCCACATTCGCCCGCACATTCGGGCCCAAGGTGTCGGGCGCTGTCTGGTAGATGTCGGCGAATGCCGCTACAAAACTCTCGGCGCGGATCACATCAAAACAGCGGTGGCCTTCTTCCAGGTTCCAGTCCAGCGGTTCACAAACGGCCACTTCGCGGGCCAGAGCCTGTACCCGGTCACGGAACACCCGGCGGACCATGGGGTCGACCGCGCAGGCGCCAAAGTCTTCGGTGTAGGCCACACGCAGACCCCGCAGGTCGGTGGGCTGAACGGGCCAGAACGGGCCAGACTGCACACCCAGGCTGAGCGGGTCGAGGGTGTGGGGCCCCGCACACGCCTGCATCATCAAGGCCGTGTCGTGTACGTCGCGCCCCATGGGGCCCAACACGGAAATGGCCGACCAGCCCAGTGCCCGCATGTCGTTGGCCACCACCCCGGGTGAGGGCCGCAGCCCCACCACACCACACAAGGCGGCGGGTATGCGCAAAGACCCACCAGTGTCTGAGCCGGTGCACAGTGGCAGCATGTCGCAGGCCAAGGCCGCAGCCGACCCACCAGAAGACCCACCCGCGTTCAAGTTGGGGTTGAAGGGGTTGCCCGTGGCGCCCCATACCGGGTTGCGGGTGTTGGCGCCTGCACCCATGTCGGGGGTGTTGGTTTTGGCGGTCACGATGGCACCCGCCTCTCGCAGCCGGGCCACCAGCGACACATCGGTGTCGGGCACGTGGCCGCGCAGGCGCACGTTGCCGCTGGTCGTCAGCAGGCCCGCTGTGGCCTGCAGGTCTTTGACCCCCAAAGGCAGGCCATGCAACAGGGGCAAGGTTGCACCGCTCACCACCTGGTCATCGGCTTGTTTGGCTGTGGCCAAGGCCCGTTCAAAATCGGTGGCACACAGGGCATTGACCACCGGGTTGGTCCGCTCGATGTGGGCGATGCAGGCTTGCATCAGCTCTGAGGGAGCCAGTTGGCGTGTGTTGATGTGTTCGCGCAGCACCACCGCGCTCAGTTCCACCAGCGACATGGGTTTCACTCCACGGGGATGTTGGCCCGGTGCACGTAGGCGCGCAGCAAAGGCAGTTCTTGGGCGACCCGTTGGTCGTACACCTTCCCAGGTTCGTAGGCCACGTCCAGCCCCACCTTTTGCAACTCGGCCTTCGTGACCGGATCGTTGACGCTGTCTTTCAAAGCCTGGGCCAATTTGGCGCTGACATCGGGCGGTGTACCGCGGCGTGTGACCAGCGCGATCCAGGGCACCATCTCGTAGCTGGGGAAACCGGCCTCTGCCACCGTGGGCACTTGGGGCAATTGGGGTGAGCGTTGCCGGGAGGTGACGGCCAGCGCTTTCACCTTGCCTGCTGCGATTTGGGGCATGGCGGCCACATTGGTGTCAAAGGTCAAGGGGATTTGGCCACCGATCAAATCGGTCATGGCCGGTGCGCTGCCACGGTAGGCCACATGGACCAGGTTGGCGCCTGTCATGACCTTGAACATTTCACCTGCCAGGTGTGCGGTGGTGCCCGCGCCAAATGAGCCATAGCTCAAGCCGTTGGGCGAACGCTTCGCCAATGCCAGCAGGTCTTTGACCGTGTTGGCTTCCATTTTGGGGTGGGCCAACAACACCAGGGGTGAGCTGCCAATCAGGCCTATGGATTCCAGGTCTTTCTGTGGGTCGTAGGGCAGCGCCCTTTTTAACGCGGCGTTGATGGTGAAGGTGGTGTTGGACGATATCAACAGCGTGTACCCGTCGGGTGCCGAGCGGGCCACGGCAGTGGCCCCGATGGCCGTGCCAGCGCCTGCCCGGTTTTCCACCACAACGGTCTGGCCCAGCCGCTGCCCCAAGGGCCCTGACAACTTGCGGGCCAATACATCGGTGGCGCCCCCTGGGGGGTAAGGCACGATCAGTGTGATGGGTTTGTCGGGGAAGGCCGCGTGGGCCACACAACTGGCTGCACACAGCGCCAGCGCCAACAGGTGTTTGGGCATCTCAGGTCTCCTGGGGTTGAAACGATTGCAGGTAGTCGGACAACACCTGCAGCTGGGGTGGCACATGGGCCTCTGGGGAAAAAGGTGCCACCAGCCCCATGCCCCGCAAAGCGGACAATACAAATTGCACACGCGCGGTGGCCAGGGGCCCTTGGCACATCTCGGGAAAGCAGCGTGCCATGTGGTATTGCAAATGGCCGCTCAGCAGCGACCGCCGGTCCACAATGTGGGCCACCATGCGAGGGTCTTCCCTGGCGGCCAAATAGGCGGACCAGGCCACCACAAAGCGGGGTTGACCGTACAAACAGGCCCACGCTTGGGTCACAAAGTGCTCTGATCGGCGCTTCAGCGACCAGCGCTCCGAAGGCCAAAAATCGCTCTGGGCTTCGAGTTGCTGGATCAGCCGGGTGATCACCTCGAGCATCAGATCGGCTTTGGAGGCGAAATGGTGTTGAACCGCGCCGGCCGTGAGCCCAGCGGCCCGGGCCAGTTCGTGCAGCGAGAACTGGCCTTGCCCTTTGTCTTGCATCAGCACCAAAGCGGTTTCCAGCAAACGCTCACGCGTGTGTTCGCTTTTGATCTGGTGCAGCGTGCGGTGGGTGATCGGGGTGTTCACTGAATTGCATTATGGTCGTAATGCAATTCAGGTGATTGGGGGTTTTCCCTGGGCTGGGGATGGTGTGTAACCTTTTTCGGGTGGGCAACGAATGGCTGTATGTGTGAGGCAACCACCACACACAACCCATAACCCCTATCCAAAAGGATTTCGCCATGACCCACACCACCACCCGCCGCGACGCCACCCGTGCCGCATCTGCCGCCGCTTTGGCGCTGGCCATGGGCGCCGCCCTGACCCTGGCCGCTGCACCAGCTGCCGCCCAACCCGCGGACAAAGAGAAGTGTTTTGGTGTGGCGCTCAAGGGCAAAAACGACTGTGCGGCTGGTCCGGGCACCACTTGTGCCGGCAGCTCGAAAGTGGACCACCAAGGCAATGCCTGGACCCTGGTGCCCAAAGGCACTTGCGAAAAAACCGCATCCCCCAAGTCGCCCAGTGGATTTGGTCAGCTCAAAGCCTTCAAAGAAAAAGCCTAAGACAGGGCGTGACCGTGTTACCCCACCGGGCGGGGCTCGGGTTAAAACCCGAGCACTTTCACGAGGTGCTCCAAACCCGACCTGACATCGGGTTTCTGGAGGTGCATGCCGAGAATTACCTCGTGGCCGGTGGGCCCCTGCTCCACCACCTGACCCGGATCCGAGAGGCTTACCCCCTCAGCATCCACGGTGTGGGTTTGTCCATTGGGGGCGAATCGCCGCTGGACACCACGCACCTGCAAGCGGTCAAACAACTCGTACAACGTTACGAGCCTGTGGTGTTTTCAGAACACCTGGCCTGGTCCAGCCATGGAGGGGTCTTTCTGAACGACCTGCTGCCCCTGCCCTACAACCCAGACACCTTGGCCCGGGTGTGTACACACATCGACCAGGTGCAATCGGTGTTGGGGCGCCAAATCCTGTTGGAGAACCCATCCACGTACGTCGAGTTTGTGGGGTCCACCATGATCGAAGGCGATTTTTTGCAAGAGGTTGTCCGCCGGACTGGGTGCGGTTTGCTGTTGGATGTGAACAACGTGTACGTGTCCAGCACCAACCACGGACGAGACCCCTTGCAAAGCCTGCGCAGCATGCCCTGCCACGCCGCGCAGGAAATCCATTTGGCGGGTTTCGCCCAAGACACCGACAGCCTGGGGCACACCTTGTTGATCGACACCCATGGCGCCCCGGTGGCAGACGGTGTGTGGCGCCTCTACGAACACGCCTTGTCGCTGACCGGCCCCGTGGCCACCTTGTTGGAGCGCGACAACAACGTGCCCGCGTTCGACGTGTTGCTGGCCGAAGCCCATCTGGCCGATGCCCATTTGGCTGAACGGCGGGTGGCGGCATGATCACACAAGCCCATTGGGCTGCGGCACTGCTGGACCCCAACCTGCCCCCACCCCCTGGTGTGGTGGCCTGGAATGGCAGCGACACCGCCCAACGTTTGGCGGTGTACCGCAACAACGTGGTGGTGTCGCTGGTGGATGCCCTGGCCAGCACCTTCCCTGTGACCCAGGCTTTGGTGGGCGAGGCCTTTTTCCGGGCCATGGCGCAAACTTTTGTGTGCCAGGAACCCCCTCGCCACCCAGTTCTCACTGGTTACGGAGAGGGCTTTCCGTCTTTTGTGGAGCAGTTCCCGCCCGCGGCCAGCGTGCCCTACTTGGCAGATGTGGCCCGGTTGGAGTGGTTGCGCTTGCAGGTGTTGCATGCCGCAGATGCCCAGCCCCTCCCTCTGCAAGAGGCCCAGGCGTGGTTGGTCGATCCCGACTGTTTGGCCCAGCAGACCTGTGCCTTGGTGCCCGCTTTGCAAACGCTGTCGACCCAACATGCGGCGGTGTCCATTTGGGCCGCGCACCAGCCCGACAGTGGCCTGCACCTAGAGGACGTCAACACCCAGCAGGCCGAAGCGGCCCTGGTGTTTCGCGCGGGCTGGGATGTGATGGTGTTGCAGGTCAGCC
>JBEBBB010000061.1:0-3638 GCA_041158605.1 Pseudomonadota bacterium | reverse complement strand
TCGCGCAAGGCTTCAAATGGCACCAGGTTGTGGGGCCGGTTCAGGCCAAAGTGGTGGCGGCGCCCAGGGCGGCCAGTCCTGCACACCACACAACAATTCGACGGTTCATGGGGTCTCCTCGGTTTCGGTTTCGGTTTGGGGCAACAGCCAACGCAGATCGGCCTCCAGGCGGCGCCATTCAACACCCGATGCCATGTGGCCATACGGGCTGTCCAGTTCCACGTAACGGGTCTGGGCCGGCACGGAACGAACCAGGGCCTCGATAGCCGGATTGGGTGGAAATACCGCATCGGTGGTGCACACCACAAACAACAAGCGGGCCTGCAAATCGGCCATGCGTTGGCGCACGTCAAACCGCTCGGCCGCTGCGGCCAGCACCACCAGGCTGTAGGGGTCAAAACGCCCGGCCCAATGGCGGCACTGCTGGTCCAACAGCGCCTGCCGCTCGGCCGGGTCTGGCACACGCTCTTGGTACAAGCGCTCCAGGCCGTAGTTGCGCATGGTTTGTTGGCGCAACTCAAACAGCGTTTCGGGCATGCCACCGTTTTCGTGGTAGCGCCCCCCTTGCCATTCGGGGCTGCTGGACAAGCGCTCCAGCTGCCCCTGGGCGCTCAAACCGGCGGGGTGGGTCAAGCCCGACACGATCGACCCCACCGCGTCCACCATGGCCGGGTACTGAAAGGCCCACTGCAGGGCCTGCCAACCACCGTAAGACGGCCCCACCACAGCCTGCAAATGGGTCACCCCCAGGTGCTGCAACAAGCGGTGCTGCACACCCACGATATCGGCCAAGGTGATGGCGGGGAAATCGGGCCCCCAGGCCCGCCCGGTGGCGAGGTTGGTGCTGTTGGGGCCGGTGGTGCCAAAGGCGGACCCCAACATGTTGCTGCAGACGGTGAAATAACGGTCCGTGTCCAACGGCCGACCAGGGCCCAACAAGGGGGCCCAGGAACCCTCTGCGGTGTGGTGGTTCACCGACAACATGGAGGGCCCGCTGGTGTACCCGTGGGTCACCAACACCGCGTTGCGGCCATCGGGATTCAACTGCCCATGGCACACATACGCCACCTGGACGTCGGGCAATACCACGCCAGAGGTGAGGGTGTAGGGGCCTATGGAAACGGTTTGGGTGTCGGTCGTCATGGGCTCAATCAGGTCGAATCCCGGCGGTGCGGATCACCTGGGTCCATTTGTCGGTCTCGCGGCGCACAAAGTCGGTGAACTGGGTGGGGTTGCTCCCCACCACGGCGGCGCCAATGGCCTCTTGTTTGGGCCCCACCTGGCCCTGCATCGCCTTGAGCGCGGCCTGGTAGACACGCTCGACCACCGCCGCCGGGGTTCCTTTGGGGGCGGCCAAACCGGCCCAAGCCGTGGCCTCAAACCCCGGGAAACCCGATTCGGCCACGGTGGGCAAGTCTGGAAACACTTTCACCCGCGTGGGGCTGGTGATGGCCAGTGGCACCAAACGCCCGGTCTTGGCGTGCGGGATGATGGCGTCTTGGTTGATCACCAACAAGTCCACCTGCCCGCCCAAGAGGTCGTTCATGGCGGGGGCACCACCCCGGTAGGGGATGTGCAGAATGGACACGCCCGCACGCTGTTTCAACAACTCAAATGCCAAGTGCCCCGAGGTGCCATTGCCAGAGCTGGCGTAGGTCAGGCGGCCCGGTTTGGCTTTGGCCGCTGCGACCATGTCGGCCAGGGTTTTGAAACCCTTGGAGGGATGGGCCACCACCACGTTGTAACCCGCGAGCATCTGGGTGATGTGGACAAAGTCCCTGGTGAAATCGTAGGGGAGCTTGGCGATCAAACCCGGTGCTGTCACGTTGCCCATGCCAGACATCATCAGCGTGTGCCCGTCTGGCATGGCGCGCATCAGGGCTTCGGCGGCCACCACCCCAGCCGCGCCGGGCCGGTTTTCGATCACGATCGGTTGTTCCAAGGTTCGCGCCATGTCCTCAACCAACATGCGCGCCAGCGCATCAGAAGGCCCGCCGGCCGGGGCGGCCACGATCAATGTGAGGGGCCTGCTCGGCCAGCCGCTCGTTTGAGCCCGCACGGCGGGTGCAAGAGCGCCCGCCATCCCTGCTGCCAAAAACCCACGGCGGCCCCAGCCGCCAACTGTTGGTGTGCACCACATGGTGTGTCTCCTGTTGTTGTGGTGCGATTGTGGAGAGCGCTGGCATTCTGTACCAATGATTTTTCGCGGCTATCCATTAGACTTGTTAATACCTTGAAACCCCACGCCTCCGCCCTTCTTCACCGCCTGTTGGCCCGTGGCAAATTCCGCCACCTGCAGGTGCTGCTGCGTTTGGCCGAATTGGGCAGCGTGCAACGCACCGCTGACACCATCGGGATGACACAGTCGGCCGTGACACAAACACTGGCGTATCTGGAAAACCTGCTGGAGGTGCGGTTGTTCAACCGCCACGCCCGGGGGGTGCGACCCACCAGCGCTTGCCTGGACTTGCTACCGGTGGCCCGCCAGGTGTTGCAAGGCCTGATGGAGGGCACTGAGGTGGTGGTGGCACACACCCACCAGGGGCGCCGCTCGATCCGCCTGATCGCTTCGGCAGCCGCCACCAACGGTCTGCTGGTGCAACGGCTGCAAGGGTTTCACCAACAACACCCCGACATCGAGGTGTTGTTGCGGGAAGCTGAAAACGACGATCAGCTGATGGCCATTGCCAGAGGCGAGGTAGATTTGGTTGTGTGTCGCCAACGGGGTGTGGTGCCTGAAGGCTGGGCATTTGAAGCCTTGATGCCAGACCGGTTGGTGGTGGTTTGTCGGCCCAACCACCCTTTGGCCAAACGCCGTCAAGTGACCCTGGCTCAGCTGGGCTTGCACCCGTGGTTGCTCACGCCATCCGGATCGGCAGCCAGGGAGCGCTTTGACGCGCTGGCCACCGGTTTTGACACGCCGCCTTCAACCCACCCCTTGGTCACCCGGTCATTGCCTGTGTTGAGCGCGGTGTTGCAACAAGAACCGCTGTTGAGCCTCTTGCCCATCAGCATCGTTCAGCACATGGTGGGAACCGGTCAGTTGGTGGTCTTGCCGTTTGCGGATGGGGGTGAATTGGAACCCTTGGGGGTCCTCAGGCCACAAAGCGACATGCCCGAGGCCTCGATGAAACTGATTCGGTTTTTGAAACCCCTTTGACTCCCGGGGGTGTTGGTCAGATCCCCGTGGAAACCCACCACAGGCGCAGCCGCATGCCCCAGGACGTGGTGTACCCCACCGTGGGCAGGCGCAAACGGCCCTGGGCGTCGAGCACCCCAAAGGCTGGCACTGCGCCCACACCCAAAGCCCGGCTCAGCTGCCCTTGGGGATCAACCACCGCAGACCATGGCAAACCGCGTTGTTGCAGCACCGCAGCGACTTGTGCGGCACTGCCCGATTGCATGGCCACCGTCAGCACCGGCCAGTCCCCTTGCAGCGTGGTGATGGTGCCTTCTTCGGCGCGGCATATGGGGCACCAATCGGCCCAAACGTGCACAGCCACAGCCCGCCCTGGATGAGCCGCCCGCCATTGGGCCAAGGTCTGGTTGTAAACAGCGCCTTGGGCATCTACCACCTGCAGCAAGGCTCCGGTGTCGGGCCAGTGGGGTGGGATGTCACGCGTCTGCCACGCTTGCAC
>JBEBBB010000060.1:0-7570 GCA_041158605.1 Pseudomonadota bacterium | reverse complement strand
GGTTCACGTGGGGGTTGCTGGCCAGTACCCGCCGCATAAGCGCCCTAGAGCCGCCATACAACCAAGTGCCTGGGCCCAGGGCCGATGGCGGCGGGGCCCAGGTGCTGTGGCTGTAGGTGTTGACCAAAGCGATGGCTTCTTCGGGCCGGTTCAGGGCGCTGTCGAGCAGCTGGGGCGAGACTTTCATGGGAAAGGCGGTGCCCACCATCACCAACTGGCTGACCCGCTCTGGGGCACGGGCTGCGGTGTGCAATGCGATCAGCGATCCCCAACTGTGGCCGATCAGCACCGCTTGTGCCAGGCCCAAGGCGTCCAACAAAGCCAACACCGCCAGGCTCGCCTCCTCAACGGAGGCGGGGGCCGTGCCGCCGCTGCGGGCATGACCCGGCAGATCAATGGCCAGCACGTTCCAGCCGTGGTGGGCCAAGTAGCGGCTTTGCAAAATCCAGACACTGTGGTCGTTGAGCACACCGTGTATGAACACCGCAGTCGGTTGTGCTGGGTTGAAGGTTTTGCCGCCGGTGTAAGCGTACAGGGTGCCCAGTGGGGTTGTGATGTCCATGTTCACGCCCCTGCTTTCTCGGCCGCACGCAGGGCGCGTTTCAGGTCGTCGAGCAAATCGTCGGGGTCTTCCAGTCCGATGGACAGTCGGATGGTGCCCGGGCCTATGCCCGCTTGCGCCAAGGCCTCATCGGTCATGCGGAAGTGGGTGGTGCTGGCGGGGTGGATCACCAGGCTGCGGCAGTCGCCCACATTGGCCAGGTGGCTGAAAATTTGAAGCGCCTCGATAAACGCCCGGCCTTGGGCCCTGCTGCCCCGGATGTCGAAACTGAACACCGACCCCGCGCCTTTGGGCAACAGCTGGCGGGCCAGTGCATGGCTGGGGTGGGTGTCTAGCAGGGGGTGACCCACCCGGGTCACCAAGGGGTGGCTGGCCAGAAACTGGACCACCCGTTCGGTGTTGGCCATGTGGCGGGCCATGCGCAGGGGCAGGGTCTCGATGCCCTGCAGGATGAGCCATGCGGTGTGGGGGCTCATGCAAGCGCCAAAATCGCGCAACCCTTCGCGGCGGGCTCTCAGCAAAAAGGCCCCCACCGTGGACTCTTCGGTGAACACCATGTGGTGAAACCCATCGTAGGGTGCAGCCAGCTCGGCAAAGGAGCCGCTGCGGGCGTGGGCTTGTGCCCAATCGAAACTGCCCCCATCAACCACCACGCCACCCACCACCGTGCCGTGTCCGCTCAAAAATTTGGTGGCCGAGTGGTAAACGATGTCTGCCCCCAGGTTGAGGGGCTGAATCAACCAGGGTGTTGTCAGGGTGGAGTCCACCAGCAAAGGCACACCGGCCCCGTGTGCGATGTCGGCCACGGCGGGTATGTCCAACACGTCCAGCCCGGGGTTGCCCACCGTTTCGCCAAAAAACAGCCGGGTGTTGGGGCGCACCGCCGCCCGCCAGGCGTCCAGGTCACCGGGCGCCACAAACGTGGTCTCGATGCCAAAACGCCGCAGGGTGTAATGCAGCAGGTTTTGGCTGCCACCATAGAGGGCGGTGCTGGCCACGATGTGACTGCCCGCTCCCATCAGCGTGGCCACGGCCAGGTGCAAGGCGGCTTGTCCGCTGGCAACCGCCAAACCACCCACCCCATCCTCCAGTGCGGCCACCCGCTCTTCCAGCACCGCGTTGGTGGGGTTGCTGATGCGGCTGTAGACGTGACCGGCCCGTTCCAGGTTGAACAACGCCGCTGCGTGGTCGCTGGACTCGAACACAAACGAGGTGGTCAAATGGATGGGCACCGCCCGTGCGCCGGTGGACGGGTCTGGGCTGGCCCCGGCGTGCAAGGCCAGGGTGTCGAAGCCGGGGTTGCTGTATCCGGGCATCAGGGTCTCCATTGGGTTTTTATTTGCCCCCATTGTGGGCTATATTCAAGCCACAAACAGCCTTCCAGGCGACAGAGGAGTCCCCCATGAAAGTCAGCGACATTTTGCGCGTCAAAGGCGGCACGCTCTACACCGTGTCCCCCGATGAATCCCTGACCCGTGCGGTCCAGACCATGGCCGAGTTTGACATCGGTTCCCTGGCGGTCATGGACCGTGGAGAGTTGGTGGGCATGTTGACCTTCCGTGAGGTCATCCACAACGTGGCCAAAAACGGTGGCAGCTTGGGCCAAGGCACCGTGCGCCAGGTCATGGACGCCCAGCCTGCGTTTTGCGGCACCGAAACCGAGCTGGAGGCCGTCCGCCCCCTGATGCTGGAACGCCACACCCGCTACATGCCCGTCATGGACAACAAGGTCCTGATGGGTGTGATCAGCTTTTACGACGTGGCCAAAGCGGTGGTCGATAGCCAGAACTTCGAGAACAAAATGCTCAAGGCCTACATCCGGGACTGGCCCGCTGAAGACGAGGCGGTGGCTGACAAGTGACGGCCATGGGGTGCTTGGCACCCCGGCGGGTCAGCCTTGGCTGTCGTGGATCACCGCCCGCACCCGTGGGTAGATCTGCTCCCGCCACTTGCGCCCGCTGAACACACCGTAGTGCCCCACGCCGGTTTGCACGTGGTGGGTTTTGCGGTAAGGGCGCACGCCGGTGCACAGGTCCTGCGCGGCCACGGTCTGCCCCACCGAACAAATGTCGTCGCGCTCGCCCTCCACCGTCAGCAAGCTGGTGCGCCGGATCGCCGCCGGGTTGACCGGCCGGCCCCGCCAGATCAGCGCCCCCCGAGCCAAGTCGTAGGTTTGAAACACCTTGGCCACCGTCTCCAGGTAAAAGGTGGCGGGCAAATCGTTCACCGCCAGGTACTCGTCGTAAAAGGTCTGCAGGCGCTCGGCCTCTGCCATGTCGCCCGCGACCAGGTGGTGGTAAAGGTTGCGGAAGGCTTGTTGGTGGCGTTCCAGGTTCATGCCCAAAAACGCCCCCAGTTGCACAAACCCCGGGTACACGCGCCGCATCCAGCCTCGGTGGGGCCACGGCACCGTGCTGATCATGTTTTGCTCGAACCAGGCGATGGGTTTGCTGGTGGCTAGCCGGTTCACCTCGGTCGGGTTGACCCTGCAATCCACCGGGCCTGCCATCAGCGTCAAGCTGCGGGGTTGGGCCGGGTGCTGGTCTTCGGCCATGAGCGCGGTGGCCGCCAGTGCCGCCACACAGGGCTGGCACACCGCCACCACATGGCAACCTGGGCCCACTTGGGCCACAAAGCGCACCATATAGTCGATGTAATCGTCCAACCCAAAGTCCCCGTGCCCCAGGGCCACGTCCCGGGCGTTGTGCCAATCGGTGATGTAGACGTCATGGTCTTGCAGCAGGGTTTGCACGGTTTCCCGCAGCAGGGTGGCGAAGTGGCCCGACAGCGGCGCGGTCAGCAACACGGGGGGGCCGGGTGGCCGGTCGCTGGTTTTCTGGAAGTGAAGCAGGCTGCCAAAAGGCAGGCGCAACACCACCCGCTCGGTCACCCCTACGGTTTGCCCTTGGGTGAGCACCTGCCCGATGCCGTAGGCGGGGCGGCTGTGGGTCAGGCGCAGCCGAGACAGCACCTCGCAGGCGGCCGCGGCCTGGCGCAGGGCGCTGCCTTCTGTTTGGTCACGCCACAAGGCCGAGCCCCAGTGTTGTGCCCACAACCGAACGGGCGACAAAAGGTCGGACTGGATCTGGTAGGCCTGGTACAGCATGGCGGGTCTTCCGTGTGGTTGTGGTCTCACAGGCAAGTTGCGGGCCAGCGCCCACTGCGGTTTGCACGCACCAGGCCGGTGCCAGACGGTGGGGCGGGTGTGGCACGGGGCTTGCTGAGTCGGCTCCACACGAGGAGCACACCCATGGCCAAAGCGGTCTTGACCATCAGCAGCAAAAACTACGGTGCCTGGGCTTTCCGCGGCTGGCTCATGGCCCGCTTCGCCAAGCTGGACTTTGACGAGCACGTGATACCGGCCGACGACCCGGCCATGAAGGCCGAGATGCTGCTGTTGTCGGCGTCCATGCGGGTGCCCGCCCTCGACCACGGTGGGGTGCACGTGTGGGACACCCTGGCGATCGGTGAGTACCTCAACGAAATCAAACCCAAGGCCGGGTTGTTGCCCGCCGACCGCGCCGCCCGGGCCCACTGCCGGGCGGTGTGTGGTGAGATGCATTCGGGGTTTGCAGCCTTGCGGTCGTCTTTGCCCATGAACATCAAAGCCCATTTCCCCGGGTTCAAGGTGTGGTCTCGCGCGCAGGCCGATATCGACCGGGTGGTGGCCATTTGGCAAGAATGCCTGGCCCAGTATGGCGGGCCCTATTTGTTTGGCACCCAACCCGGTATGGCCGATGCCATGTTTGCACCGGTGGTCACCCGGTTTCGCACCTACGATGTGCCGCTGGACACGGCTTGTCTGGCCTACAGCCAGGCCGTTTGGGCGCTGCCTGCGGTGCAGGAGTGGGTGACCGCGGCCCAGGCCGAGCCGGACGACATCGACGAACTGGATGCCGAGTTCTAAAGCCTTGGCACAGGGGCTCACGCCCAGGGTGTGGGCGCAGGTATGGGGCACACGGGGTCCACGTCCACCGTTTTGAAATCGGCGGGGGACACGATTTCCAGGTACTCCATGTCGGGCGAGTAATCGAACAGGTAGTGGCGTATGCCCGGCCTTTGGTGCACGCAATCGCCCGCTTGCACCAAAGTGACCTGGTCCTCGTACATGAACTTGGCCCAACCCTTCACCATGATCACGATCTGGAAATCCGCCTCATGCCGGTGCCAGCCCGTGCCCTGTTCTGGTGGCAAGTTGGCTTTGACCAGGTGGGCCACCACCTTGCCCTGTGTGGCCGCGGCCACACCCAGGTCCCGGTACAGAAAAAAGTCCCGCAGGCCACCCCCGCTGTAGGTGGTGTCCGACGGTTTGACGTGCGAAAACAAGGTGCTGGAGGCGTCTGCCATGGGGGGGCTCCCGGTGGTGCACAGCCAATTGCTGCAGTGCAGCACAAGCATGTTTTGTTCCACCGGCCACGCCCAGTAACGGTGCAATAACGGTGCAAGAACGGTCCGCTGGTGTCTGGGATAATCGGGACATGAGCGGTAACACCTTTGGACACTTGTTTGCGGTCACCAATTTTGGTGAGTCCCACGGCCCGGCCGTGGGTTGTGTGATCGATGGCTGCCCCCCCGGCATGCCCCTGACCGAGGCCGATATCCAAGGCGATCTGGACCGCCGCCGCCCCGGCACCAGCAAGTTTGTCACCCAGCGCAACGAGGCCGACCAGGTGCAAATCCTGAGTGGGGTGTACCAAGGCGTGACCACCGGCACCCCCATCTGCCTGCTCATACCCAACACCGACCAGCGCAGCAAAGATTACGGCGACATCGTCCAGACCTTCCGTCCTGGCCACGCCGATTACGCCTATTGGCAAAAATACGGGGTGCGCGACCCCCGTGGGGGCGGCCGCTCGTCGGCCCGCCTCACGGCCCCCACCGTGGCGGCTGGCGCCGTGGCCAAAAAGTGGCTTCAGGCCGCCTACGGCACCACCTTCAAAGGGTGCATGACCCAACTTGGGAACGTGGCCATTCCCTTCGAAAGCTGGGACCACGTCGAGCAGAACCCGTTTTTCGCCCCGGTGGCCGATGTGTCGGCCCTGGAGGACTACATGGGCGCGTTGCGCAAAAGCGGCGATTCTTGCGGTGCGCGTTTGCGGGTCACCGCCCAAAACGTGCCCGTGGGTTTGGGCGAGCCCTTGTACGACAAGCTCGACGCCGACATCGCCTGGGCCATGATGGGCCTGAACGCGGTGAAGGGGGTCGAGATCGGCGCCGGTTTCGCCTGTGTGACCCACCGTGGCAGCACCCACGGCGACAGCCTGACCCCCGGTGGGTTCCTCAGCAACAACGCGGGTGGGGTCCTGGGTGGCATCAGCACTGGCCAAGACCTGGAGGTGTCGATCGCCATCAAGCCGACCAGCTCCATCCTCATCCCCCGCGAGTCGATTGACACCTTGGGCAAACCCACCGAGGTGATCACCAAAGGCCGGCACGACCCCTGTGTGGGCATACGCGCCACCCCCATCATTGAGGCGCTGTTGGCCTTGGTGGTGATGGAACACGCGCTGCGCCACCGTGCGCAGTGCGCCGATGTGAAGGTGCCTTTCGGCCCCATCCCGGCCCAGGCCTGATGGCCTTGCCGGTTGGACAGGCGGGGCAGGGCGGCCGCCTCTGGCCCTTTGCTGCCCTGTCGGCCACCTATTTCGCCCACATCGGGTTTTTCAACCCCTACCTGTCGCTCTGGCTCAAAGACCTGGGCTTTGGGTTGTACGCCATCGGCCTGCTCACGGCCATCCAGTCGGGCACCCGCTTGTTTGCGCCTTACCTGTGGGGGTGGTTGAGCGACCGCACCGGCCGCCGGGTGGCGTGGATGCGCTACTGTGCCGGCGTGGCGCTGGTGGGGTCGGCGGGTTTCTGGTGGCCCTGGGAGCCTGCCACGGCCTGGGGCGTGGCCATGGTGCTGTTCCTGGTGTTCACCCACACCAGCGCGATGATGCCCCTGAGCGAAGCGGTGCTCGCCCAGGTGGTGAGCCATGGCGCGGGTTTTGACGCCGGGCGGTACGGCCGCATCCGCTTGTGGGGCTCGGTGGGGTTTTTGGTGACCGTGTTGCTGGCGGGCGCGTGGTTTGAACGCCAGGGCATGGGGGGCTTCCCCGTCTGGACCAGCCTCACCCTGGCGGGTGTGGCGTGCGTGGTGTGGTACCTGCCCGAAACCCCCGAGGCGCGGGTTCCTCAAGGGGAACGGGCGCCCTCCGTGGGGGCGGTGCTGGCCCAAGCCCCGGTTCGGTGGTTCTGGGTGGCCCTGTGTCTGCACATCTTGGCCCACGTGGCGGTGTACGCGTTTTTCTCCCTCTACCTGGACCACCTGGGGTACAGCAAACGCACCATCGGCTGGTTGTGGGCGGTGGCCGTGGTGGTCGAGATCGCCTGGTTTTACGCCCAAGGGCGGTGGTTCCGCCCGGGGCACGTGAACCGGTGGTTGTTATGGGCGTCGGCCTTGATGGCCTTGCGCATGTGCGGCACCGCCGCCTGGGGGCACCTGTTGTGGGTGCTGGTTTTGGCCCAGGTGCTGCACGCGGTGACCTTTGCCGCCCACCACACCGCCTGCGTGGCCTGGTTGGGCCGCCATTTCCCCGGCCGCTTGCGTGGCCGTGGCCAGGCCTTGTACGCCATGGTGGGTTATGGCCTGTCGGGTGTGTTGGGGGGCGTGTTGGGCGGTTGGGTCAGCACCCAGTGGGGGCTGCCGGCGGTGTTCTGGTGCGCCAGTGCAGCCGCAGTCTTCGCCACCTTGGCCGTCATGGCCATGGCCCGTTCGGAACGCTTGGCCGCTTGACCTCAGAACAGTGGCACGTTGATCCGGGCGATCATTTGTTGGGTGGGCGGGCGCACCCCGCGCCACCAGGCAAAGGCCTCGGCGGCCTGTTCCACCAACATGCCCACCCCATCGGCCACATGCCGCACCCCGGTCTGGTGCGCCAGTTGCAAAAACGGCGTCAGTTTTTTCCCATAGACCATGTCGTAGGCCAGCCC
The DNA here is from genome assembly GCA_041158605.1 of Pseudomonadota bacterium. Classification (GTDB taxonomy): domain Bacteria; phylum Pseudomonadota; class Gammaproteobacteria; order Burkholderiales; family Burkholderiaceae_C; genus JBEBBB01. Next base: position 36 of record JBEBBB010000060.1, on the reverse strand, counting down.
CTCGGTGGCAAACGCGCTGGCGGGCACGGGGGGCAG
>JBEBBB010000059.1:0-3014 GCA_041158605.1 Pseudomonadota bacterium | reverse complement strand
CGCTCCGACAAGGAGATTTTTTCCTCCACCACCTCACCCGGGTGCACCTCACCGTCGGGGGTGTGGGTGTAGCTCAGGTTTTCCTTCATGTACTCTGGTAACAGGTGGCGCCGGTTGCTGGTCGCGTAGATCAGCACATTGGGCGATGCCGCTGCCACCGAGCCGTCCAGGATCGACTTCAAGGCCTTGTAACCGGCCTCACCGTCTTCAAAACTCAGGTCGTCGCAGAACACCATGAACTTTTCGGGGCGGTTGGCCACCACGTCCACAATGTCGGGCAGGTCGGTCAGGTCGGCCTTGTCCACCTCAATCAGGCGCAGGCCCTGCGCCGCGTAGGCGTTTAAACAGGCTTTGATCAGCGAGCTTTTACCGGTGCCCCGGGCACCCGTCAGCAACACGTTGTTGGCCGGCAAACCCTGCACAAAGTGCTCGGTGTTGCGCTGGATCTTGGCCTTCTGGTCGTCGATCTCTTGCAGGTCGGTCAGGGCGATAGACGCCACATGCCGCACCGGCTCCAGCACGCCATGGCCACCCCGTTTGCGGTACCGAAAAGCCACCGAGGCCGACCAATCCGGTGCGCCCAACGGTTGGGGTAACACCGCCTCTATGCGCTGCAACAAAGCCTCAGCCCGTACCAGCAGGCGTTCAAAAACGTCGTTCATGGGTCAGGAGCGGTAGTCGGCGTTGATGGTCACGTAGTCGTGGCTGAAGTCACAGGTCCACACCGTGTCAGCGGCCTCTCCCCGGCCCAAACCGACCCGGATGGTGATCTCGCTTTGGGCCATCACACGGGCACCGTCTTCTTCGCGGTAATCGGCACGGCGCCCCCCTTGGCTCACCACGTGCACGTTGTCCAGGTGCAGCTCGATGCGGTTTTGGTCCAGGTCGGAGATGCCGGCATACCCGACGGCCGCCAAGATGCGGCCCAGGTTGGGGTCGCTGGCAAAAAACGCGGTTTTGACCAAAGGAGAATGTGCGATGGCGTAGGCCACTTTCAGGCACTCGTCGGTGTCGCGGCCGCCCTCGACCCGCACGGCGATGAACTTGGTGGCACCTTCGCCGTCCCGCACGATGGCGTGGGCCAGGGTTTGGGCCACTTGGGTCAGCATGGCCAGCAAAGCCTGGCCGTCTGGGCTGTTCAGGTCGGTGATGGGCGCGTGGCCCGCACGCTGGGTGGCCACCACCACAAACGAGTCGTTGGTGGAGGTGTCACCGTCGACAGTGACCCGGTTGAACGACACATCGGCCAGTTGTTTGGCCAACGCGGGCAACAAGGCCGGGGCCACACATGCGTCGGTGGCCAAAAAGCCCAACATGGTGGCCATGTTGGGGCGGATCATGCCGGCCCCTTTGGCAATGCCGGTGGCGGTGACCGTGTGGCCACCTATCGACACCTGCCGGCTGGCGGCCTTGGGCACCGTGTCGGTGGTCATGATGCCTTCAGCGGCCTTGTGCCAATGGCCGGGCTGTGCATCGGCCAAGGCCGCCGGCAAACCGGCCACGATGCGATCCACCGGCAGCGGCTCCATGATCACCCCGGTCGAAAACGGCAACACCTGCTCGGGCGCCACGCCCACCAACTGGGCGACCGCCACACACGTGGTGTGGGCATGGCCCAAGCCTGGCTGGCCCGTGCCTGCGTTGGCGTTACCGGTGTTGATCACCATGGCACGCACACCCCGCCCTTGGGCCAGGTGTTGTTGGCACACCTGCACCGGGGCGGCACAGTAGCGGTTGGTGGTGAACACCCCGCCCACGGCACTGCCTTCGTCCAGCAGAAACACCGTCAGGTCTTTGCGGTTCGCCTTGCGCACGCCGGCCTCGGCCACACCAATGCGCACACCGGCTACAGGGTGCAGGTCAGCTGCCTGCGGGGCGGTCCAGTTCACAGCCATATCGACTCCTTGGGATAACTAACGTTTGTAATGTTCAAACCTTGGGGGCGGCCGGTGCCGCCACCGGTCCACGCACGGGCGCCCTCAACAGCACCTTGGTGGGGGGTGGCAACACCCCCGCCGGCGCCGGCGCGCCTGCCGCTGGTTTGATCAGCGCCGAGTGGGCAATCGCCTCCACACGGGCTTGGTGCCTTGGGAAGAAGGTGAGTGCGGGTGCCGCATACACCAGTGCAAACAGCTCACCATTGTCCACCGCACCGTAACCAAACCCCAATTGGCGCAGGTTGTCGTGTTTGCGCACACGTTCAAATTCAAACAAAAACCCCCGGCGCCCACCAAACGCGCTGGGCTCTACCCGCAGCAGTTTAAAAATGGAGTCGTCACGGGTGTACACCCCTTCAAACATCGCCACAATTTGGTCTGTGGGCATGTCGCGCCGGAAAACGATGTTTTGTTTTTTGCCTGCCCCACCCGTCGGGTGCATGACCTCGCCGTCCTTGATGCCGGCATAAATCACGAGCTCGTCTACGGTCACCCCCTCCATTGTCCAGACTTGGCCCGGCTTGATGCCGGGGAAGTCCACATGGTTCCAAGGGCCCTCCAGGTGCATGCTGAACCGCTCACCCACGGTGTTGGTGCCGGTCTCAACCTTGCGCACCGTGCCGCAGCCAGCCAATGCCACCACCAAAACAACCGCCAACAGATGGAACCTCATGTGTTCATGTCCTCCAGATAGGAACGGATCAACCCGGCGTCGGGTGCGCCAGGTGCCAATTCAAGGTAACGTTGAAACGCTTGGGCCGCCTCCTGGCGGCGTTGGCGTTGCCGCTCAATCAGGCCTATGCCCCGGTAGGCCTTGGGCACTGGCGGACTGCTGGCCTGCACCTCGGTCGCCTGCCGGTAGTCCTCCAGTGCCAGGTCGGCGTCACCAGCGGCGCCACGCAGACGGTAGGCCTCGCCACGGTAACAGCGCATCAAACCAGCGCGTTGCGGCCCGGCCATCAGGCGGCCAAACAGCGCGATGCTTTCGGCAAACTGCCGGCGCTTGATCTCGTCTTCGCACCAGTCTTCCAAAAAGGGGGCCACACACGCCATGTACGCATTGGCCCCCGCCGAGCC
>JBEBBB010000058.1:0-2971 GCA_041158605.1 Pseudomonadota bacterium | reverse complement strand
GTGGCAGAGTTGTCTTTTTCCAGCTACCTGGTCAAACACGCCCGTGGCGATTGCCCTTACATCGCCATCCCCGTGTTTTTGTCAAGGGCGTTCCGGCACACGTCCATCTATGTGCGCAAGGACCGCATCCGGGAGCCCCGCGACCTGATCGGCAAGCGCGTGGGCTTGCCCGAGTACCAACTGAGTGCCAACGTGTGGGCGCGGGCCATCCTGCAAGACGACCATGGCGTGCGACCCGAGGACGTGACCTGGGTGCGGGGTGGCATAGACACCCCCAACCGCCCGGAAAAAATCGCGTTGCAACTGCCACCTGGGGTGAAGGTTGAAGCCGCGCCGGAAGGGCAAACCATCTCGATGCTGTTGGAATCTGGGGACATTGACGGCTTTATCGGTCCCCGCCCTCCCAGCGCGCACATCTTGGCGCGCAACCCCCAGATCGCTTGGTTGTTTGACGACCCCACCGCCGTGGCGAAAGACTATTACCGGCGCACCGGTATCTTCCCCATCATGCACCTGGTGGGGGTGCGCAAAACGCTGGTGAACCAGCATCCATGGCTGCCCGCAGCGCTGTTAAAAGCCTTCACGCTGTCCAAACAGGCGGCGCTGGACCTGCTGTCCGACACCTCAGCCACCAAAGTGACCTTGCCGTTTGTGGAAGAACAGCTCAAAGCCGCGCGCAGCACCATGGGCGACGACTTCTGGGCCTATGGGGTGGAGGCCGCCCGGCCCACCTTGGAGGCGTTTTTGCACCACCACCACGCCCAAGGCCTGTCGGCCCGGCGGGTGTCGGTGGATGAGTTGTTCCACCCCGCCACCTACGAAACTTACAGCATTTGAGACCACGACCAGCGGGGCCGGGCACGCGGGTTGTGGGTGTCAAACCAGGGTGATTTATCGTCCCCCTGCTTGAGGCACACATCAAACCCGCTGACCCACTTCCACCGACGCACGGGTCCAGGCGCGGGCCTGCTCGCTCAGTGTAAGGCCCAGACCCGGGCGGGTGGGCACCAGCATGCGGCCATCGGCGATCTCGATGCGCTCGTTGAACAGGGGCTCCAGCCACTCGAAGTGCTCCACCCAGGGTTCGGTGGGGTAGGCGGCGGCCAGGTGCACGTGCAGCTCCATGGCGAAGTGCGGTGCGAGCATCAAGCCGGCGTGGTGGGCGAGCCCCGCCACCTTCAAGAAGGGGGTGATGCCCCCCACCCGCGGCCCGTCGGGCATCAGGTAGTCGGCCGCGCCGTGGCGGATCAGGTCCCAGTGCTCGCCGGTGCTGGTGAGCATCTCGCCGGTGGCGATGGGGGTGTCAAACTGTTGGGCCAAGGCGGCGTGGCCTTCGTGGTCGTAAGCGTCCAGCGGCTCTTCGATCCACACCAGGTTGAAATCCTCCAGGGCCCGACACATGCGCTGGGCGGTGGGGCGGTTCCACTGCTGGTTGGCGTCCACCATCAGGGGCACGCCATCTCCCAGGTGCTCGCGCACGGCCTGCACGCGCTGCATGTCGATGCGGCCGTCGGGTTGGCCCACCTTGAGTTTGATGCCGCCGATGCCACGTGCCACCGAGGCCGCCGCGTTGACCTTGAGCTGGTCGATGGGGGTGTGCAAAAAACCACCCGAGGTGTTGTAACACCGCACCGATTCACGGTGGGCCCCCAAGAGCTTGGCCAGCGACAGGTTGGCTCGGCGGGCTTTCACGTCCCACAAGGCCACATCAAACGCGCCTATGGCCTGGGTGGACAAGCCGCTGCGGCCCACCGAAGCCCCGGCCCAGCACAGCTTGTCCCACAGGCGGGCGATGTCGTTGGGGTCCTCGCCCAACAGCGCGGGCGCGATTTCTTGGGCGTGGGCAAACTGCCCCGGTCCGCCCGCCCGTTTGGAGTAGCTCAACCCCAAACCCCCATGGCCCTGCTCGGTCTGCACCTCGACAAACAACATCGCGATTTCGGTCATCGGCTTTTGGCGACCGGTCAGCACCTTGGCATCGCTGATCGGCGTGGCCAGGGGCAAGTAGGTCGAGGAGATGCGCATCCAGCTGATGCGGTCGGCGGTCTGGGTCATGGGGTCTATGGGTCTCGGTTGGGGTTATGGCGCTTTGATGCCGGCCTTTTGGATCACCTGGACCCAACGGTCTTTTTCGCTGACCACAAAGTCGGTGTAGGGCTTGATGCCCTGTGGCGGGATGACAAAACCGTTGCTGTCCATGCGCTGTTTGATGGCGGGCGACGACATCACCTCTTTGATGGCCGCTTCCAGCTTGGCCACCACCGGTGCAGGGGTGCCACGGGGTACCGACAGGCCCGACCACGACAGGGCCTCAAAGCCTTTGTAACCGGACTCGGCCACGGTGGGCACGTCGGGGTAGAGCACGTTGCGCTGCAGGCTGGACACCGCCAGGGGGCGCAGTTTCCCAGCCTTGATGTGGGGCAGGGCCACGTCTTGGTTGATGAACATCATGGGGATTTCGTTGCCCAAGATGGCGGTCATCATCGGACCGCCCCCCCGGTAGGGGATGCCGGTCAGGAACACATTGGCGGTCTGTTTGAACAGCTCCATGGCCATGTGACCAGATGCGGCAAAGGTGTAGCCGTAGTCCAGTTTGCCGGGGTTGGCTTTGGCGTAGGCCACCAGGTCGGCCAGTGTTTTGAAGGGTTGCTGGGCGTTGACCACCAGCACGTTGGGGCCGCTGTGCACGTGGCCCAGGTGGATGAAGTCTTTGACCGAGTCGTACTTGACGTTGGGGTCCAGGCCGTGGGCCACGGCGTTTTGGCCCACACCGGTTTGGATGATGGTATAGCCGTCCGCAGCCGCCTTGGCGCCGCGTTCGGTGCCGATCACGCCACCGGCACCCCCCACGTTTTCCACCACCACGGGCTGACCCAGGATCTTGGACAAGGGTTCGGCCACCATGCGGCCCATCACATCACTGGTGCCGCCGGGCGGGAAGGCCACGATGAGCTTGATGGGTTTGGTGGGG
>JBEBBB010000057.1:0-3930 GCA_041158605.1 Pseudomonadota bacterium | reverse complement strand
ACGGAAGCGGCCAAGCAGCTGGCTTACATCATGGGCATTGAGCTCATCCGCTTCGACATGTCGGAGTACATGGAGCGCCACGCCGTCAGCCGCCTTATCGGCGCGCCCCCCGGCTATGTGGGCTTTGACCAAGGCGGCTTGTTGACCGAGGCCGTGACCAAAAAGCCGCACTGCGTGCTGCTGTTGGACGAAATCGAAAAAGCGCACCCCGACATCTTCAATGTGCTGCTGCAGGTGATGGACCACGGCACGCTGACCGACAACAACGGGCGCAAGGCCGACTTCCGCAACGTCATCCTGATCATGACGACCAACGCGGGGGCCGAAACCATGAACAAGGCCACCATCGGCTTCACCAACCCGCGCGAGGCCGGCGATGAAATGGCTGACATCAAGCGCCTGTTCACGCCCGAGTTCCGCAACCGGCTCGATGCCATCGTGGGCTTCAAAGCGCTGGACGAGCAGGTCATCTTGCGCGTGGTGGACAAGTTCCTGCTGCAGCTCGAAACCCAGTTGGGCGAGAAAAAGGTGGAAGTCACCTTCACCGACGTGTTGCGCAAACACCTGGCCAAAAAAGGGTTCGACCCGCTCATGGGCGCGCGCCCCATGCAGCGCTTGATCCAGGACACCATCCGCCGCGCCTTGGCCGACGAGTTGTTGTTTGGCCGCTTGGTCGATGGAGGCCGCCTCACCGTCGACATGGAATCCAAGACCGACGACAAAGGCGCGGAAACCCAAGAGGTGAAGTTGGACATTTCCCCGTTGCCCAAGAAATCAGACAAGGCCAAACCCGAAGAGGCTGTGGCCGACTGAGTTTGGGGCTGTTTTCTCGGCCTGAAGCCGCGCCTTGACCGGTGCGGCTTTTTTTTCGGTTTTCAGCCCTTGCCGGGGTGGCGGGTATACCCCGTTGGGGTTTGCCCGGTACCCCATGCCGGTTGGCCCGTTTGGCCGGTTTTTGTAAGAGCGAAGTAAGACCTCGCTCCAGAATGGCCGCAATGCTTCCCCTGTGCGCATGTTGGTTCTGATCTTGGCCGCCAAACTGGTGTGTGAAATTGCCCTGTTGTGTCTGGCAGGGCGGGGTGTGCTTGCCGTGCTGGCAGGCACCGGCCGTGATGGCAACCTGGTGTACGGCTTGTTTCGCACGGCCACACAACCTTTCGTGAGGTTGGTGCGCCCTTTGACACCGCGTTTTGTGCCTGTGCGTCAACACCCTGGGGTGGCGTTTGCCGTGCTGGCGGTGGTGTGGCTGGCGTTGACCCTCACCAAAATTTTCTGGTGCCTGCAGATCGGGGTGGCCCGGTGTCTTTGATGGCTGTGCTTCGCCACTGGCGTTGGCGATTGGCCGCTTGGCGCTGGCGTTTTCACGTGTGGTCCGGTCGGCCTTTGAAGGCGCTGGCCGCGTTGGACGGTTGGCTGCTCAATGCGCCGGCGTCCCCCTCGGCGGTGGTGCTTCATGCCTGGGCCACGCGTGCGCATGTGCTGGGTGGGCTGGGCCGTTGGGACGAGGCTTGCCAACAATTGGGGCGCTTGGTGGAGGCCCTGCCCGACCACGCCATTCACCACTTCAACTGGGGGTATGCATTGCAGCACACCGGGGCGTGGGGGGCTGCTGAAAAAGCGTTTCGGCGTGCGGTGCAACTGTCGCCTCGCTTGGACCTGGCATGGTATGGGTTGGGTGATGTGTTGTGGGCGCAGGGCCAATGGGCTGCGGCCGAGCAAGCCTGGGTGCGGCAGAGTGAGTTGCAACCCTTTTGCCCCGATGGCTTGGTTCGCCTGGTCTGCCTTCACGCCGACCGGGGTCAGCGGTCCACCGCCGAGGGGTATTTGGACCGCCTCAAAGCCTTCGATCCCCAGCGTGCCATGGCATTGGAAATCACATTGGACCGGGTGTTGGTAACCCGCCCTGGGGCCTGTGCGTGAACGAAACCAACCCCAATCAACGCGCTTATTGGCGCAAAACCCTCAGGCTTACCGGGGTGCTGCTGGCCGTGTGGTTTGGGGTCACGTTCGGCGTGGCTTTTTTTGCGCGCGAATTGAGTTTCACCTTCTTGGGTTGGCCCTTCAGCTTTTGGGTGGGGGCACAAGGGGCACTGGTGGTCTACGTGTTGATCGTGGCGTTTTACGCCCACGCCATGGCCAAACTCGACGAGGCCCATGGCATGGGCGAAGACTGAGCCATGTTTGGCAACGAAGCCCGTGAAAAAGAGGCGGCCAGTGCGCGCTTCAAACACCAGTTGAACCGCGTGTACGCCTGGTACACGCTCGCGTTTCTGGCCTTTGTGGTGACGTTGGCCGTGGCCGAGCAACTGGGCCTGTCGCGCGATTGGATTGGGTTTGTGTTCATGTTGGCCACCGTGGCGGTGTACGCCAGCATTGGCATCATGAGCCGCACCACCGATGCCGCCGAGTACTACGTGGCGGGGCGGCGTGTGCCCGCCATTTACAACGGCATGGCCACCGGTGCCGACTGGATGTCTGCCGCTTCGTTCTTGGGGCTGGCGGGTACCTTGTACCTGACGGGCTACAGCGGCCTGGCGTTCATCATGGGCTGGACGGGGGGCTATTGTTTGGTGGCTTTGTTTCTGGCGCCGTACTTGCGCAAGTTCGGGCAGTTCACCATCCCCGATTTTTTGGGCGAACGCTACGGCGGCAACTGGCCTCGCTTTCTGGGCATTGGGGCCACCATCTTGTGCTCGTTCATTTACGTGGTGGCCCAAATTTACGGTGTGGGGTTGATCACATCCCGCCTGACGGGTGTGGCGTTCGAGCTGGGCATTTTCCTGGGGCTGGGCGGTATTTTGGTGTGCTCTTTTCTGGGGGGCATGCGCGCGGTGACCTGGACGCAGGTGGCCCAATACGTGGTCATCATCGTGGCCTACATGCTGCCTGTGGTGTGGTTGAGCGTGAAACAAACCGGTGTGCCGCTGCCCCAAGCGGTGTACGGCTTCCAGCTGGAAAAAGTCACGGCCAAAGAGCGTGAGCTGACCGACGACCCCAAAGAGCAAGCCGTGCGCCAGTGGTACGCCGAGCGCACCGACGCGCTCAGCGGCAAGCTGGTGGACCCCATTCGGGCGCTGGCCGATGACCGGGCCGCCGCCGCCGCCCTGGTGGGCACCACCAAGGCCCGTGGTGCGCCACAGACCGAGCAAATTGCTGCCGAAAAAGCGCTGGCCCTGTTGCCCCGCGACCCCGACGTGGCCGTGCGCCGCTGGGAGGCCGAGCTGACCGAGGCACAGGCCAAGTCCAAGCCCCTCAATGGCATGCCGCCACAGGCCCAGCAGTTCAGCGGTGACCCGGACGGTACCCCCCAGGAACAGGCTGAATACGACCTGTCGCGCCGCAATTTTTTGGCGCTGGTGTTTTGTCTGATGGTGGGCACTGCCGCTTTGCCACACATCTTGACCCGCTACTACACCACCCCCAGCGTGAAGCAAGCGCGCGAGTCGGTGACCTGGTCGCTGGTGTTCATCGTGCTGCTTTATTTCACGGCCCCCGCGTTGGCGGTGTTGGTGAAGTTTGAGGTGTTTCACGTGCTGGTGGGCACGTCTTTCGATGCCTTGCCCTCGTGGGTGGCTGCTTGGCACAAAGTGGACCCCAGCTTGCTCACGCTGACCGATGTGAACCGCGATGGCGTGTTGCAATTGAATGAAATGAGCATTGGCGGCGACATCATCGTGCTGGCCACCGCCGAAATTGCCGGTTTGCCCTACGTCATTTCTGGCCTGGTGGCCGCAGGGGGGCTGGCCGCAGCGTTGTCAACCGCCGACGGCCTGTTGCTGACGATTGCCAACGCCCTCAGCCACGACCTGTATTACAAAATGATTGACCCCAACGCCAGCACCGCACGGCGGGTCAGCATTTCAAAAATGCTGCTGCTGGTGGTGGCGTTGGCCGCCGCGTATGTGGCGGCGCAAAAACCCGCCGATATTT
>JBEBBB010000056.1:0-2967 GCA_041158605.1 Pseudomonadota bacterium | reverse complement strand
GCTGTTTGGCATTTCCTTGGGGGTGCTGCTGTTCAGGAACGCGTCGAGTTTTCCCCGCTGGACAACAGGTCGCGGCGGGCATTTTTTGCCCATGGTCGTGGTTGCATTGATTCTTGCCGTCCCCCCCCTGGAGCAGGTTGAAAACCGTTTGATGCTGGTGGTGGTGGTGCTCATTTTTCCCTGGTGCCTGCTGCAGGCGATTCGGGGGGACATCCCCCAAGGGCGTGTCCAAAAGGTGCTTGAGTTCATGGGGGGCATCAGCTACCCGATTTATTTGCTGCACCTGCCGTTGTGGTTGTTGGCGTGTCGGTTTTTTGCCGCAGAACTCCGGGCGCTGGGGCCGGTCCTGGGGCTCGCCGTGTTCATGGCGGGGGTGGTGGCCATTGCCGCCCTGACAGAACGTCACATCGAACGCCCGGTGCGGCGCTGGTTGAGCGCCCGGGCGTTTGGCGTCAAAGCCGTGCGTCCGGCGTGCTGACCACCGCTGGGATGGTGGCTCCAACCACAGCCCATGGGCCGTGCAGTGCATAGCGCAACACCACTTGGTTGGCGATCGCGGTCAATCTGCCATCGGCCACCCAGGTCACTTCAAGCGTTCCCTGGATGCCCACCGGACCGACGGGGCGCAGGGCCACAGCGGTGAACTCCGGGGTGAGGGCACTCAGTTGAAACTGGCTTTTGAAGAACGCTTCTTTGGCCGAAAAAAGCACCGTGGACAGGGTGGCACGGTCTGTTGCATCCAGAGCACGCAAGGCAGCCGTTTCCGCCTCGACAAACACGTGGGGCCACAGATCGGTTTCGACGCTTCCGAGACGTTCGGCATCAATGCCCAGTCCTGCGCAGTCCGTACAACGGCCCACGACCGCAGCGCAATAGCCTTCGGTGTGGGTGAGGCTGCCCAGCAAGCCACTTGGCCACACAGGTTCGCGATGCGGGCCTCTCAAGAGCGGAACATGGTCTGGCACGCCGAGTTCCCGCATCGCTTCATGAGCGCATTGGCGACCGGCTGCAAATTCAGCCACTCGCTTGGGAACAGCAGCCCCTAAAGTGGCACGTTCGTCGGGCAGCAACTGATGCGTTGAGCCCAGGGCGGTCAGCTCACAAGCGACGATCGCACTCGGGAACAGGGATTCGAGCAGCGGTGATCTGACGGCATGTCTGATGGATTCACACTGCTTTACCATCGGGGTGCTCTGTTGGCGTTGGCCGGATCGGTTTTCGCAGTGCCGGTGTCCGACGACAGGCGACAGAGATCACGGGAGACTCGAATGCATGACATCAGTTCATCGTACATGGCGTCCTTCTGGTCGGGGGCGATGCTGGAGGTGAACCTTCTGGTGTTCATGAACCTCGTCGGTGCACTTTTGCTGGGGCTGCTGGTGGGGTACGAACGCTCGTACCATGGTCGCGCGGCGGGCATGCGAACCTACGGCATCGTGTGCATGGCCTCTGCGGCATTGACGGTTTTTTCGGGTTTCCCCGCGTATTGGTGGGGTGGCCATGCCACCGTTCCAAGCCTCGCCTTGGGCGGTGCGGACCCGACACGGGTCATCCAGGGGGTGGTCACTGGCGTGGGGTTCCTGGGGGCAGGGGTGATCATGAAGGAAGGGCTGAACATCAGTGGCCTGACCACCGCTGCATCCATCTGGGCCAGTTCTGCCATCGGGGTGTTGGTCGGCATCGGTTTCTATGGGGCAGCCATTCTGCTGACGGTGCTTTCGGCGTCACTGATGATGTGGGGGCCCAAGCTGGAAATGCGCTTGCCATCGCGCAGGGCGATGGGGGTGCATCTGACCTTTTCTGCGGATCGTGAGCCCGATGAGCAAGTGTTGCGGCAGCGGGTGGCCGCATGGGGCTATTCAGTGGCCGAGGGGACTCTGCAGATCTCTCGCAACTCACAAGGCACATCCTGGCATTTCGTGATGGTGGCGCAACGCAGCAACCCCGATCCCAGCTCGCTGTTTGAGTTGTCCAGGGGTTTGCACGCTGTCAACGGGGTGGACAGTGTCCAGATCAGCCATGCCAGGAATTGATCTTTGCTGGGGGCGATTCGTTCGGGCCGGTTGGCTTGCCGCCGTGTGGTGCGTGGTCTTTGGCGCGCATGCCTCTGCACCTGAGCGTGTGATTCGAATGGGGGTTTATGACAACCCCCCCAAGATTTTCATGGCTGATGATGGTCGGCCCAGTGGCGTGTTCGGAGGCTTGGCGAGGGAACTGGCCGCCATTCAAGGTTGGAGGATCGAGGCGGTTCGGTGCGAGTGGCAGGATTGTCTGACGTCGCTGGAAAAAGGCCAGTTGGACCTGATGCCGGACGTGGCTTTCAGCGAAGAGCGCGCAGCCCGGTTTGCCTTTCACCAGGAACCCGTCATGCACAGCTGGTCCCAGGTGTACCAGCGCAAGAATCTGCATGTTGAATCGGTGCTGGACCTTCGGGGGCTGCGTGTGGCCGCACTGGAGGGGGGAACGCAGCGGCCGTATTTCGAGTCGCTGTTGACGGGGTTTGATGTCCAGGTTCAATGGGTCACGGAGCCTACGCTGGCGCAGGCGTTTCAGGCGGTGGCCGATGGCCGGGCGGATGTGGTGCTCTCCAACCACGTGTACGGAGAGTGGCAGGCTCACCGGCACGGGGCGATGCGGACCCCCATCGTTTTTCAGCCCTCACGCCTGTTTTTTGCAGCACCTCGCACGGGCGACCCGGCGGTGCTGAATGCCATTGACACACAGTTGACGCGTTGGAAGGCCGACCGGGATTCGTTCTACCACCAGAGCTTGCAGCAATGGGGGGCGGCGGCCCCCGCACAGGCGGTGCCCACGTGGTGGTGGTGGACTTTGGGCTTGGGCGGGATGCTGTTGCTGCTGGCAGTGTCCACGGCCTATTGGCTCAAACGGGAGGTGCAGCGGCGCATCCAGGAAAGTCGTGCCAGCGAGGAGCGGCTCAACACCATTTTGGACAGTGTCGATGTGGCC
>JBEBBB010000055.1:0-6125 GCA_041158605.1 Pseudomonadota bacterium | reverse complement strand
TACTTCGGGGGTTATTGTTTTCTGAACAACGCGGCCTTGGCCGCCCAGGCCTTGCGCGACCAAGGGGCCCAGCGGGTGGCGGTGCTCGACATCGACTACCACCACGGCAACGGCACGCAGGACATTTTTTACGAGCGTGCGGATGTGTTGACCGTGTCCTTGCACGGCGACCCGCAAACCGAATATCCCTTTTACCTGGGGCATGCCGACGAACGGGGTGTGGGTGCCGGTGAAGGCTGCAACCTGAACCTGCCCCTGCCCCGCGGCACCGGTGTGGCGGATTGGATGGCCGCGCTGGCACAGGGCTTGGCGGCGGTTCGGGCGTTCGGCGCCGACGCCCTGGTGGTGCCCATGGGTTTGGACACCTTCGAAGGCGACCCCATCTCGGGCTTTCGCTTGCGCAGCAGCGACTACCTGGGCGTGGGCCAAGCGCTGGCCCAGCTGCGGCTGCCCACCGTGCTCACCTTTGAAGGCGGTTACGCGGTCGCCGAGGTGGGCACCAACGCGGTCAACCTGCTGGAGGGCTTCAGCGCGGCGTGAAGCCAACGCCAGCCAAACCGCCCATCACTGGCGAGGTGTGCGGGTGTTCACCGGCAAGCGTTGGGGGTGGCTGGTGCGCCAGGGGTTGATGTCCAGCCCACCGCGGCGGGTGTAGCGGGCGTACACCGACAAGCGGCTGGGCTTGCAACGGTTCCAAATGTCTGTGAACACCTGCTCCACGCACTGCTCGTGGAAACCGTTGTGGGTGCGGAAACCCACGATATAGCGCAACAAACCTGCCTGGTCGATGGGGTGACCGGTGTACGCGATACGCACACTGGCCCAATCGGGCTGCCCGGTCACCGGGCAGTTGCTTTTCAAGAGGTCGCTGACCAACACCTCCTCCACCGCGGTTTGTGTGGTGTCGGCTACCAGCAGCCCCGGATCGGGGTGTTGGTGGGTGCAGTCCACATCCAGCCGGTCCAGGCTCAAACCATCCAAGGGCTGCACCACCTCCAGCGCCATGCGGTCGGGGGTGAGCACCTGCACCCCCACCGTGCCACCGGTGGGGTGGCCGCGCCAGACCGCCTCGGACAGGTCGGCCCGCAAGCGGTCTTGCACCGCCTGAACGCTGTCAAACACGGTCTGGTTGTAGCCGTTCAGGTACAGCTTGAACGATTTGCTCTCCACCAGGTTGGGGGTCTCGCAAGGCACCGTGACGTGGGCGATGGCCACCTGGGGTTTGCCGCGCGGGTTCAACCAAGACACCTCAAAGGCCGTCCACAGGTCGGCGCCGGTGAAGGGCAACGCCGCTCCCAGACCCAAGGCGGTGCGGCCAGGCAGGCGCGGCAACGGGAACAGCAGGCTGGCGTCGTAACGGTCGGGGTAGGCAGAGGCCTGCCCCAAGGGAGAGTGTTCGGGCAGGTTCATGGCGTTCATTGGAAAACACGTTCGCGCAGCCACTTGGTGGCCACCCACTTCACCCCCGCCAGTACCGGCGCCCCACCGTGCAAGGTGCGGGTGGACGGGTGGGGTTTGTCATAGGCAAAAAACACCGCGTGGCCTCGTTGTGGCACCACCTCCAGGCCCAGGTCGGGGAAGGTGGTCGCCCCGCCCCGCTCTGGGCTGTTCAGGTACATCACCAAGGTGCCCACGCGCTGGCCACCTCGGCTGGTGATGTGGGCGGTGCCCGGTTCGGCCGGGTCGAAATAATCGTAGTGGGGCTTGTACTCGGCCCCGGGCCGGTAGCGCAACACCTGCAAGCCTTCGCCATGGTCCTCGGGCCAGCGCAGCAACCGGGCGATGCGGGCCTCCACCCGGGCCACCACCGGGTTTTCGGCGCGCCGAAAAAACATGCCCTGGCTGGTGCGGTCGGCGTTGACGGCCTCGCCACCACTGGCGGTTTCAACGGTCAGCGAGCGGGACATGCGCGGCTCGGCGGCGGCGACCAGCGCGTCGCACTCTTCTTCGGACAACAGGTTGCCAAACACCACCAGCGGCGGGTGGGTCATGGCCACCAACACATCGACCACACGGTCGCCCGCGTCCACCTGGCGTGCGGCCAGGGACAGGTCGGGGCCTGGGGAACCCACCAGCGGCGGGGACGGTTCGGCCGGTTCAACCGCATCGGCGCTGGGCCACAGGTCGCGCAGAGCCTGCTCGGCCACGGCGCGTTGCCAGCCGGCGTCGCGCATCGCCTGCAACACCGCCGCCCGGTCAAACCCCGCAGCGGCCTGCTCCCGCATCCATTGGCGCAGCTCGGGGGTCAGCGCTTGCGACATGGCTCAGGCCTTGGCCTCGCGCCGGAACACCAGCTTGTCGGTGGTGGAAACGGCGGGGGTGTAGCGGTAGCCCTCCAGGTCAAAACCCTGCAGGGCCTCCACGGTGGCCAAACGGTGGGTGGTGGCGTAGCGGGCCATCAAGCCGCGCGCCCGCTTGGCCATGAAACTGATCACCTTGTAACCATCGCCCTTGCGCTCCTCAAAAGCACAGGTCACCACCCGGGGCTTGAGCACCTTGCGGTCCACGGATTTGAAATACTCCTCGCTGGCCAGGTTGACCACCACCGGTGTTTTGTCGGCCGCGGCCCGGGTGTTCAGGTGGTCGGCGATCTGGCGCCCCCAAAACTGGTACAGGTTGCGGCCTTGAGCGGTTTGCAGCCGGGTGCCCATTTCCAGGCGGTAAGGCTGCATCAGGTCCAAGGGGCGCAACACACCGTACAAACCGCTCAAAATGCACAGGTGGTCTTGGGCCCAGGCCAGGTCGTCCGGGGACAGGCTTTTGGCGTCCAGGCCCTCGTAAACGTCGCCATTGAACGCCAACACCGCCTGTTTGGCGTTTTTCAGGTTGAAGGTGGGTTTCCAGGCCTGGTAGCGGGCCACGTTCAAACCGGCCAGCGCGTCGCTCAGGTCCATCAGGCTGGCGATGTCCTGGGGGGTTTTGGGGCGCAACACACCGATCAGTTCGGCGGCTTGTTTCACGAACAAAGGCTGGGTGTGGGGCACAGCGCCAGCGGGGGTCTCGTAATCCAGGGCTTTGGCTGGGGACAATAGGAACAACATGCTCAACATCCTTTACGCCGACGATTATCTGGCATTGGTCGACAAACCGGCGGGCCTCTTGGTGCACCGAACCGGCCTGGACGCGGGGGAAACCCGCTTCGCCCTGCAAATGCTGCGCGACCAACTGGGCCGACCGGTGTGGCCGGTACACCGGCTCGACAAAGGCACCAGCGGGGTGCTGTTGTTTGCCTTGAACCCCGAGGTCGCCCGGGCGTTGGGCCTGGCGTTTGAGGTGGGGCTGGGCCTGCAAAAAACCTACCACGCCGTGGTGCGCGGTTGGCCACCCGAGAGCGGCCACATCAACCACCCCCTGCGCCGCATGCCCGACGACCAACGCCAGGGCCGTGAAGAGGTGCAACCCGCCGAAACACGCTTTCGCACCCTGGTGCGCTACGAGCTGCCCCTGCCCACTGGGGCCCACGCCCACACCCGTTGCGCCCTGGTGGCGCTGGAGCCCCTGACCGGTCGGCGCCACCAACTGCGCCGGCACCTGAAGCACAGCAGCCACCCCATCATTGGCGACGCCACCCACGGCAAAGGCCCTTTGAACCGCGCCCTGGCGGCCCTGCTGGGTGTGCAGCGGCTGTGGTTGCACGCCAGCGAACTGGCCCTGGCACACCCCGTGACCGGGGCCGCGCTGCGGGTGGTGGCGCCATTGGGGCCGGAGTGGTCGGCCTGGGGCCCCTGGGGCACCCCAGAAGGGCCCCCCTCCAAGCCGTAAAATGGTGGGTTACGCGCCCACTCCCGGCGCCCACCTGGTGCACCCGCACCAGCCCCCCGCACACCCAGCCCACGCACCCGCGCCACCCGCCATGACCGACACCGCCGCCCAACCCGGCCTCAACGCCCTGTCCAAGTCTTTTGAACCCGCCCCCCTGGAAGCCCATTGGGGCCCCGAGTGGGAACGCCGTGGCTATGGTGTGGCCGGCCACCGCGGCACGGGACAACCACTAGCGGGGGCGCCCAGCTTCGCCATCCAGCTGCCCCCACCCAACGTGACCGGCACCTTGCACATGGGCCACGCGTTCAACCAGACCATCATGGACAGCCTGACCCGCTACCACCGCATGGCTGGCCACAACACCGTGTGGATCCCCGGCACCGACCACGCGGGCATCGCCACCCAAATCGTGGTCGAGCGCCAGCTGCAAGAACAGGGCATCAGCCGCCACGACATGGGCCCCACCCCCGCCGAAGCCCGGAAAAACTTCGTGGCCAAGGTCTGGGAGTGGAAGGAAAAAAGCGGCAACACCATCACGACCCAGATGCGCCGCATGGGCGACAGCGTGGACTGGAGCCGCGAGTACTTCACCATGGACGACAAGCTCTCCAAGGTGGTCACCGACACCTTTGTGCGTTTGTACCAGCAGGGTCTGATTTACCGGGGCAAACGCCTGGTGAACTGGGACCCGGTGTTGATGAGCGCCGTGTCCGACCTGGAGGTGGAAAGCGAAGAGGAAGACGGCTTCCTGTGGCACATCGCCTACCCGCTGACCCAAGGCCAAGGGCAGCTGGTGGTGGCCACCACGCGCCCCGAAACCCTGCTGGGTGACGTGGCCGTGATGGTGCACCCCGAAGACGAGCGCTACGCCCACTTGGTGGGCCAATCGGTGCGCCTGCCCCTGTGCGACCGCGAGATCCCCATCATCGCCGACAGCTACGTCGACAAGGCCTTTGGCACCGGTGTGGTCAAGGTCACCCCCGCCCACGACACCAACGACTACGCCGTGGGCCAACGGCACCAGCTGCCCCAGATCGGCGTGCTGACCCTGGACGCCAAAATCAACCAAAACGCCCCCGCCGCCTACCAAGGCCTGGACCGTTTTGAAGCCCGCAAACGCGTGGTAGCCGACCTGGACGCCGCCGGCCTGCTGGTCGAGGTGAAAAAACACAAGCTGATGGTGCCCCGTTGCGCCCGCACCGGCCAGGTCATCGAGCCCATGTTGACCGACCAGTGGTTTGTCGCCATGAACCAAGTCGGCCAAGGCGACGCCACGGGCAAAAGCATCGCGCAGAAAGCCATCGACGCGGTGGCCAGCGGGCAGGTTCGGTTCGTGCCTGAGAACTGGGTCAACACCTACAACCAGTGGATGAACAACATCCAAGACTGGTGCATTTCCCGGCAATTGTGGTGGGGCCACCAAATCCCCGCCTGGTACGACGGCGCCGGCAACGTGTACGTGGCCCGCACCGAAGCCGAGGCACAGGCCCAAGCGGGCGCGGGTGTGGCGCTCAAGCGCGACGACGACGTGCTCGACACCTGGTACTCCAGCGCCCTGGTGCCCTTCAGCACCATGGGCTGGCCAGAGGCGGCCGACGCTGCCCCCAGCGGCACCGGCACCGCCGACTACGACCTCTACCTGCCCAGCACCACACTGGTCACGGGTTACGACATCATCTTCTTCTGGGTGGCCCGGATGATCATGATGACCACCCACTTCACCGGCCGGGTGCCCTTCAAAGACGTGTACATCCACGGCCTGGTGCGCGACGCGCAGGGCCAAAAAATGAGCAAGTCCGAAGGCAACGTGCTCGACCCAGTGGACCTGATCGACGGCATCGACCTGGCCCCCCTGCTCGACAAACGCACCACCGGCCTGCGCAAACCCGAAACCGCGCCCAAGGTGCGCAAGCAGACCGAAAAAGAGTTCCCGGAAGGCATCCCCGCCTACGGGGCCGACGCGCTGCGCTTCACCTTCGCGGCGCTGGCCAGCCTGGGCCGCAGCATCAACTTCGACAGCAAACGCTGCGAAGGCTACCGCAACTTCTGCAACAAGCTGTGGAACGCCACCCGCTTTGTGCTGATGAACTGCGAAGGCCAAGACTGCGGCCTGGCCGACCACACCGCCGACCAGTGCGCACCCACGGGTGGCTACCTGCATTTCAGCCAAGCCGACCGCTGGATCGTCTCGCAACTGCAGCGCGTGGAAGCCACAGTGGCCCAGGGTTTTGCCGAGTACCGTCTCGACAACGTGGCCAACGCCATCTACGACTTTGTCTGGAACGGGTTCTGCGACTGGTACCTGGAAATCGCCAAGGTGCAAATCCAAACCGGTGACGCGGCCCAACAGCGCGGCACGCGCC
>JBEBBB010000054.1:0-2561 GCA_041158605.1 Pseudomonadota bacterium | reverse complement strand
AGCGCCGCGGGCATTTGCACGGCGTGCACGTCGTCACCCCACAGCAGGGAGCGCACCTCTTCAAAGATGTAGATCAGGCCAAACGTCAGTAGCACCTGGTCGAGGTGGTCGCGTTGGTAGAAGTGCCTGAACAGCGCCCACTCTAGCGCCAAACCCAGTGCCACAGACAAAAGGGCCCCCACCACAATCGCCAGCGCCAGGTTACCCAGCAGCGCAGACAAAGACCACGCCAAGTAGGCCCCCAGCATGTAAAAACTACCGTGGGCCAGGTTCACCACGCCCATGATGCCGAACACCAACGTGAGGCCGGCGGCCAGCATGAACAACAGCAAACCGTATTGCAGGCCATTGAGCAGCTGGATCAAAAAATTCGCAAGGTCCATGGGCAGGCTGGTGGTGTGGTCGCAAAAAGAGGGGCGGTGCGACCGGCCGCGTGCTGCGACCGGGGTGGCACCGCCCCAGGGGTAGTGGCGCTGGTCTGGGCCTGTTTAAGCCATGCGGCAACCGGTGCCAGGGTCGGCCACGGCCTTGCCCGCCACACCCAAGACCTTGTTGCTGCCTTTTTCCACCTGGCGCAGGTAGATGTCTTGCACAGGGTTGTGCGACTTGCCCATGGTCCACTTGCCACGGGGGCTGTCGATCACAGCGTTTTCCATCGCGGCGTACAGGGCCTTTTTGTTGTTCAGGTCGCCCTTGACCGCGTTGGCCCCTTGGACCAGCAGCAGGCCCGTGTCGTAGCCTTGAACGGCGTACACGTCGGGCTGCAGCTTGAAGGTTTTGGCGTAATCCAGGCGGAACTTGTTGTTGCGCGGGGTGTCCAGCGAATCGCTGTAGTGCATGGTGGTGACCACACCGTTGGCGGCGTCACCGGCGGCGTCTAGCACCCCTTCGGTCAGGAAGCCCGAACCGTACAGCGGGATGGTTTTGTTCAAGCCCGAGGCGGCGTAGTCGCGCAGGAACTTGGCCGCACCACCACCGGCGAAGAAACAGGCCACCGCGTCGGGTTTGAGGGCGGCGATTTCGGTCAGCAGGGCTTGGAACTCGACGTTGGGGAAGGGCAGACCGAGCTTTTTGATGATGGTGCCACCGGCTTGGGTGTAGCCTTGCTCGAAACCCTCCAGGGCCTCTTCGCCTGCGGCGTAGTTCCAGGTGATCCACACCGCTTTTTTGTGGCCCCGTTTCACCATGGCCGCACCCAAGGGTTGGGTGGGTTGGCCGTTGCTGAAGCTGGTGCGGAACACGTTGGGAGCGCACATGGCCCGCGTGGCGGCGTGGACACCGGCGTTGGGGATGAGGTTGAGCACACCCGAGTCGCGGGCCACCTTGTGTATGCCCATCTGCACACCCGAGTGCACGGTGCCGACCAGCACATCCACTTTGTCGCGCTGGACCAGCCGGTTCGCGTTTTCGATGCCTTTGGCGGGGTTGGACTCATCATCCACCTTGAAAAACTCCACCTCGCGGCCACCCAGTTTGCCGCCTTGTTCTTTTAAAGCCATCATGAAACCGTTTTCAATGGCCACACCCAGTTGGGCAAAGGTGCCGGTGTAGGGCAGCATAAAACCCACGCGCACCTTGGCGCCTTGGGCGCGAGCCAGCTCGGGCAACAGCAGGCCGGACGATGCCGCGCCAATGACGGCGGCACTGCGGGTAAGAACGAGGCGGCGGGTGGTCATGTGAGTCTCCTGGACAAGGTTGTGTGGGCGGTCGGGGTACCGTCCGTGCATGCAATATAGTGCATTATTTGGTTAAAACCCCCCGATTGGGCCCGGTATTTACCCGTACAGGTGGCGGCGCATGGGCGCGCAGGGGGACAGTGCGGCGGGTGCCGGAGGGGCACGTAAAATAGCGGGTTGTCCTCCCTATCCCCCTGCACCCGTGACCCAGCACATCACCCCGTTTGAAGGCGGCGACGCCCTTGGCCTGTTCCGCGCCCAACAGCTGCTGCCCCGCCTCCAAGCGGTTTCCGACAAGATAACGGGGGTGCACGCCCGGTTTGTGCACCTGGTGGACACCGACGCCCCACTTGATGCGGCACAAACCGCCGCTTGGGCGGCCCTGCTGACCTACGGCGAACCTTACGAGGGCCCACAAGACGGGCCTTTGGTGGTGGTCACGCCACGGGTGGGCACCGTGTCGCCTTGGGCGTCCAAAGCCACCGACATCGCCCGCAACTGTGGCTTCGCCGTCAAGCGCGTGGAGCGCGCCACCGAGTACCGCTTGGTGCTCAAGTCCGGCTTGTTGACCAAGGCCCAGCTCAGCGCCGAGCAATGGCAGCAGGTGGCCGCGCTGGTGCACGACCGCATGACCGAAAGCGCCTTGGCCACGCGCGAGCAGGCCAACGGCTTGTTCACCGAGGTAGCCGCCAGCCCCATGGACCACGTGGACGTGCTGGGCGGTGGCCGTGGCGCGCTGGAGGCGGCCAACAAAACCTGGGGCCTGGCCCTGGCCGATGACGAGATCGATTACCTGGTGCAGGCCTTCAAAGGCCTGGGCCGCAACCCCACCGATGTGGAGTTGATGATGTTCGCGCAGGCCAACAGCGAACACTGCCGCCACAA